>JANNGN010000626.1:0-2442 GCA_031403895.1 Rubrivivax sp.
GTGTAGTCGCGCAGCACGGCGCCGCTCTTCAGCGCCAGTGGCTCGCTGAAATGCATCTGCTGGGGTGTGACGAGACCGACGGTGCCCATGAAAAACCCGGTGCCGCGCGTTGCGGACACCGGGGTGGCGTCCCTCTTTAGCGGCATTTGTAGAAAGCGCCCGCAAGGTGGAACAAATCGGCGCTGAAGGACTTCAGTATAGCCACGCCCTAAGATGCGCCGCAGCCTGCGAGAGTGCCCAATGAACACCACCACACCCTGGTTCAGCGACTTCGAAGCCCGCGATTTCGACCTTGCTGGAACCCGTATTCACGCCCGTGTCGGCGGCCGGTCGGGCGCACCGCCGCTGCTGCTGGTACACGGCTTCCCGCAGACCCATGTCATGTGGCACCGCGTGGCACAAGGGCTGGCGCCGCACTTCCGCCTGGTGCTGCCCGACTTGCGCGGTTATGGCGACAGCGCCAAGCCGGTGGGCGAGCCAGCCCACGCCAACTACAGCAAGCGCACGATGGCGCTGGACCTGCTGCGCCTGATGCAGGCGCTGGGCCATGAACGCTTCGGCGTGGTCGGCCACGACCGCGGCGCGCGCGTGTCGCACCGGCTGGCGCTGGACCACCGCCAAGCGGTATCGAAGCTGGCGCTGATCGACATCGCGCCCACGCTGGACATGTACGAAGCGACCGACATGCGCCTCGCCAACGCCAACTACCACTGGTTCTTCCTGATCCAGCCGACGCCGCGGCCCGAACGAATGATCGAGGCCGACCCGGTGAGCTACCTGCACTGGAAGCTCGGCGGCTGGGGCGCCGGCACCATGGCCCATATCGAACCCGAAGCACTTGTTCAGTACGAACGCTGCTTCAGCAACCCGGACACCATCCACGGCGCCTGCGAGGACTACCGCGCCAGCGCCGGCATCGACCTGGAACACGACCGCGCCTCGCGCAGCGCAGGCCAGAAGATCGCCTGCGACACGCTGCTGCTGTGGGGCCAGCGCGGTGTGATTCAGGCCCTGTTCGACCCGATGGCGCTGTGGCGCGCGCAATGCGCAGCCGGGCTCATTGGGCATGCGCTGCCGTCGGGGCACTACATCCCCGAAGAAGTCCCCGAGGCCACGGCGGAACACTTGCTGCGTTTCTTCAGCCCTTGAAAAGACGCAGCAGCGCGAGCACTTCGTCCCGGGTGCGGTAGCGACCGAAGGCCGCGATGTCTTGCTGGCGCACGATGGGGAATGTGCCCAGGATGTAGGCAGCATCGTCTTCGCTCAAACCGTAGAGGTGGAAGAAGAGTGCGTCCAGCGCGGCCCGGCGGGCGCGGCGGTCTTCCTCAATCCAGGTGATGGGGGGCAGCACTTCGCCGGCCGCATCGACATAACCGAGGTCGCGCGCGAAGGGCGCCAGGTCGTGTGCGGTGTAGCTTAGTGCCAGCACTTGCGGGACGACGAAATCGGCGACCGTGGGTTGCGCGTGATGACCGTTCATGAGGCCGGTCTCGCGCATGTGGGTGGCGAAGGCGGCGGGGAGCGGTTCGTCGAAGCGGGCGGGGGCGATGACGCACGTCTGCTCGACGATGAACCAATTCAGGTTCTGCCCCTGCACCTTCTGGCGCAAAGAAAAGTCATAGGCGATCGAGTTGATATTGGCGAGCAAGAGCGCCACCCAGCGCGGGTAGGTGGCACAGCCGTCCGGGGTCGGCACGAGCATCGCCATGCTGTTGCCAACACCACAGGCCGGAACCAGTGCGGCAATCATGGTTCGCATGTTGCTCGGCGCGGTGACCGACTTGTAGGCCAGGCAGTAGTCCCGTGCCATGGACGGCGGAATCTCGTCGCGCAGCACCCAATACTGCGGCTTGGGGTAGCGACCCGCAGACTGCTTGTCTTCAGCCTGCAGCGCGTCCTGCTGGGCTGCGCGTTTCAAGTTCTCGAGGTTGACCACCACGTCCGCCGCGCGGTGGTCAAACGCCTGCACCATCTTTCCTTCGTACAGCGGCAGCGCCTCAAGCTCGCCCTTGCGCCAGTGCCCCAAGGGCGCGGTCTTAAAGCCTTGCGCCTGCAGCTCGGCCGCCTTCTTGAACAAGCCGGAGTCGTTGGTCATATCGAACATGCGGGCGTACTGCACCGGCCACGCCTTGACGTCGGGCAGCCGGCCGCGTGACTCGGTGCTGCCGCCGTGGCGCACCAGCACCGGATGGTGGTGATACATGCCTATCGTGATGTCGGCATCGCGCCGGCTGCGAAAAATCGGCGCCGCGCCAGTGTTTGGATTGATGAGTGCAAAGTCTGCGGTGCTGAGCGCAAGGGACCGACCCGGGTCGTCTAGTTCATCCAGGGCGTTCAGAAAGAACGCGCAGCGGCTGCTTGCAAACGCCCGCTGAGTGCCACCAAATACAAGCACGCAGAACTTGAAGCTGGCGTGTACGTCAGCGAAAAACACCTTGCGGT
>JANNGN010000627.1:0-11527 GCA_031403895.1 Rubrivivax sp.
CGTGCCCAGCGGCCGCAGCGCAAACTCGGGATCGATGACGTACGACTGGGGGATCTTCGACGCGAGCGGTGAAGAAATGCCGGTGGTGGGCCTGGGCAGCTGGATCACCTTCAACGTCGGCAACGACAACGCGGCGCGCGAGTCCAGCACCGAAGTCGTGCGGGCGTTTTTTGCCGCCGGCGGCATGCTGATCGACAGTTCGCCGATGTACGGCTCGTCGCAGCCCACCAACGGCCACGCGCGGTCGCGGCTCGGCCATCCGGCGCCGCTGTTCTCCGCTGAAAAGGTCTGGATCGGCGACGCGGCCAGGGGCGCCGCCCAGATGGCGGCCTCGGCGGCCTTCTGGGGCCTGCCGCGGTTCGACTTGATGCAGGTGCACAACCTGCTGGCCTGGCAAGAGCACCTGCCGCGCCTGCTCGAGATGAAAGCCGCCGGCCGCTTGCGTTACGTCGGCATCACCACCTCGGAGGGCCGGCGCCACGGCGAGGTCGAGCAGATCATGCGCACGCAGCCGATCGACTTTGTGCAGCTCAGCTACAACCTGCTGGACCGCGATGTCGAACAGCGGCTGCTGCCGCTGGCGCAGCAGCGCGGCATTGCGGTCATCGTCAACCGGCCCTTCCGCCAGGGCAGTTTGCTCGATGCGCTGCAGCGCCACCGCCTGCCCGTCTGGGCGGCTGAGATCGACTGCGACAGTTGGGCGCAGGTGGCGCTGAAATTCGTCGTCTCGCACCCGGCCGTGACTTGCGCCATTCCGGCCACCAGCCAGGTCGCCCATGTGCGCCAGAACATGGGCGCGGCGCGAGGTCGTTTGCCCGATGCCGCTTTGCGTTTGCGCATGGCGACTGAAGTGGCCACGCTGTGAGGCTGGCTGTGTGGCCGGCGGCAACCGCGTCGCCAGGAGAAGTGGCTCCGCCCATTGCACCGAGTCTGATTGAGAGCGGCTGGCTTTCGCCGCAGCAGGCGGCGCCATGAGCGACTGGCTGAGCTACCGTCCGTCTGACTTTCTGATGTTCGCGCCGCGCACTTACTGGCGCTTGTTTGAGCTGCACAACAGCGCGTGGTGGCCAGCGCAGCCACTCGCGGTGCTGGCGGGGCTGTGCTGGGTGGGTTGGCTCTTCTCGGTGCCTGCGCGCCGCGGCGCGTCTGAACTCGCGTTGCGAGCGGGCGCTGCGGGGCTTTCGGCGGCGTGGCTCTTTGTCGGCCTTGCGTTCGTGCTGGATCGTTATGCGGTGGTTAACTGGGCCGCTTCGGGCTTCGCCGTCGGCTTCGTCCTGCAAGCGCTGGATTTAACGGCGCTGGTGACGCGCAGTGACTTGCGCACTGTGGCGCCAGGCCCGCGCCGACACATCGGCCTGGCGCTCTGCTTTTGGGCCTTGCTGGGCCACCCGCTGTTGGCACTGGCCTTCGGTCGGCCCTGGACGCAGGCCGAGGTGTTTGGCCTGGCGCCCGATCCGACCGCGATTGCAACGCTCGGCCTGCTGTTGTGTGCTGCTGCGCAGCGGCGCGTCACCGCATGGCTGTTGCGGGCGCTGTGGACCTTGACGGTCGCCTGGTGCGTGGTCAGCAGCGCCACCTTGTGGACCCTGGGCTCGGCGCAGGGCTGGGTGCTGATGGGCCTGACGCTGGTGTCGCTGGTGGCAGCGTGGCGTTGGCCGCAAGATGCGGCAAAGTCCCGGCATTTGCCGACCAGCGCAACCGGGGCTGGCGCGAACCCATCCGCAAATCCGAAGGAGCCTTTATGAACGACGACACATTCAGCAGCGGGCTTCAGCTTCGCTCGCTGATCAAGTCAAACGGCGAACTTGAACTTTCGCTGTTGCGCGTGGCCACGCCCGAACCCGCCCCCGATGAAGTCGTGCTGCGCGTTGAGGCCACACCGATCAATCCATCGGACATCGGCTTGCTGTTCGGTGCCGCCGACCTGGCCACGTTGACGGCACGCGGCAGCGGCGAAGACACCGTCGTCACCGCCCGCGTGCCGCAAGCCGCGATGAAGGGCATGACAGGCCGCCTGGGTCAGTCGATGGCGGTCGGCAACGAAGGCGCCGGCACGGTGGTGCGAGCGGGCAGCAACAGCGCGGCGCAAGCCCTGCTCGGCAAGACCGTGGCTGTTCTCGGTGGCGCCATGTATGCCCAGTTCCGAACGGTGAAGGCCGGCCTGTGCCTGCCGTTGCCCACCGGCACGACGGCAGCCGAAGGTGCATCGTGCTTCGTCAACCCGCTGACCGCGCTGGGCATGGTCGAAACGATGAAGAGAGAAAGCCACACGGCGCTGGTACACACCGCTGCTGCGTCCAACCTTGGCCAGATGCTGAACCGCATCTGCCTGGCCGATGGCATCGGCCTCGTCAGTATCGTTCGCAAGCCCGAACAGGCCGCGCTGCTGCGCGGCCAGGGTGCGGTTCATGTCGTCAGCACGGACTCAATCAGTTTCACCGAAGACTTGACGCAGGCCCTGGTGGCCACAGGCGCCACCTTGGGCTTCGACGCCACCGGTGGCGGCCGGCTCGCGGGTCAGATCCTGGGCGCGATGGAAGCCGCGTTGAACGTCACGGCCAAGGCGTACAGCCGCTACGGCTCAACAACGCTGAAGCAGGTCTATATCTATGGCGGACTGGACGCCGGCCCGACCGAATTCGTGCGCAATTTCGGCATGAGCTGGGGCATGGGCGGCTGGCTGCTGTTCCCCTTTCTGCAGCGCATCGGCGACGAAGCTGCGCAAGCCTTGCGGCAGCGCGTGGCCACCGAGCTGAAAACCACCTTCGCCAGCCGCTACACGCGGGTCGTCTCGCTGGCAGGCGCACTGCAGCCCGAGGCGATTGCCGACTACGGCAGGCGGGCCACGGCCTCGAAGGTGCTCATTGATCCCAGCGCAAGCAGTGCGTCGGTTTCAGGGTGATCTGCCGCCGGCCTGCCTGATCCTCTGAGCGCTTGCCTTGCCTCAACGCCCGGATGCCGCTTTACCGAACGATTCACGCAGCGCCTGAGCGCCCGGCTTCTGCGCATCTGCGGCCTTCTTCACCACCGCTGCCATGCCGAAGAATTCGTGGGCGACTCCGTTATAGACGCGGCGTTGCACCTTCACCCCGGCTTTCTTCAGCGCCGATTCCAGCAAGGCGCCGTCTTCGCGCAGCGGGTCGATTTGCGCATTGATGATCGTCACCGGCGGCAGGCCGGCGAGCTTGGCGTTGACGAGGTCCAGGCGCGTGTCCATCTTGTTTTCGGGCTTGGCCAGCAGCTTGTCCACGAACCAGCCGATCATGGCTTTGTTCAGCGGCTTGGAAGTCGCACTGTCCTTGTACGACGCGGTGTCGAGGTTGCCGGTTTGGCCAACCGGGTACACCGCCAGCACATGCTTGGGCGCCGGCAGGCCGGCGTCGCGCACCGCCACCGCAGTGGCCAGTGCCAGATTGCCACCGGCGCTCTCGCCGGCCAGTGCCATGCGCGTTGGGTCGCCCTTGATCGATGCCGCGTTGGCGGCCACCCATTTGTAGGCCGCGAAAGCGTCGTCCCACGCGGCCGGAAACTTGGTCTCGGGCGCCAGTCGATAGTCCACCGACACAACCACGGCCTGGGCCGATTTCGACAAGCCGCGCGCGCCACCGTCATAAACCTGCTTGTCGGCGATGACCCAGCCACCGCCGTGGAAATAGACAACCACCAGAAACGGGCCGGCGCCATCGGGCGTGTAGATGCGCGCCGGGATGCTGCCCGCCGCACCGGCGATCTCGCGGTCAACGCTGGTCACGCCCGGCACCAGCGCCGTGGGCGAAGTGTCCTTGCCCTGCTTCTTCAAGAGCGACATCACCGCATCCGCCGGCGTCGGCTGCTTGCGCGCTTCTTCGGGCGTCAGGCTTTCGATCGGCTTGCCGTTGAGCGACGCCCGTTCGTCCAGCACCGCTTGCATATCGGCGTCGGCCTTGAACCGGGTGCCGGTTTTCTGCATCGCGGCGGACATCACCGGCTTGTCAGCGGCATGCGCCGCGGGCGCCAGCGCGGTGGCGCCGATCGACAGGCTGCACATCGTGGCAGCCAGCCAAAACGAAGCGGCGGACGTGCTTGAAGGGGCAAGAGCACGCGCATGAGCGGGCGAGTTGTCTGGAATGGTTTTCATGGAGTTCGATCTTTCAGCAGGGGCGGGTTGAGTGAATCGTTGAGGAAGCAAGACGGGCCGGATTCGGCCGCAGGATGAAGAGACAGCTGCGAACTTGCCGCTCATCGAACTTGCCGATCACAGACGCAGCGTCCGCCCGAGGAACAGCACCGGTGCGGTGGGCCGGCCGACGGTCGAGCTGCTCTCGGATTCGAGCGTGACCTCGAAGGGCTGCCTCTGGCCGAGCGCGGGCAGCACGGCCGCGGGCGATTCGGCGATGCGTCCTGTGGCGACCATGCCCATCGAAGTCGGGCCGGCGGCGTTTTCGGCCTTGGTCCAGAACTGCAACCAATTGCCGGCCGGCAGCGGTGCTGCCGCGCCAATGGGGATCAGGCGCACCCGGTCGCTGCAGGTGACTGCGACGATCCAGCCCGGCGATCGACCTTGCGGCGTTTGCAGCACGGCCAGATATCGCGCGGGCGCTTCAGCGGAAGGCGCCAGCATCTGCAAACCGAGCACCGCTGTCAGCACCACCAAAACAGCCAAGGCGCCGCTGCCGATTCGCTGCCAGCGCCGCAAGTGCCGCCAAACCGCATCGCTGTCGGCCGCGCTGGCGCTGCGGTCTTCGGCTTCGCCGGGGCTCATGAGAGGCATGGCTTCAACCAGACCAGACTGCGGCAGATGCAGGACTTCACGGCGCCCGTGGGGGCGGCGATCCGCTCAGCGATTTGTTCGTGTGTGGCGCCTTCGACAAAGGCATGGACGACGCATTCGCGCCCGGCGCGTCGCACTTCGTCGAGCGCGCGGTGGCGCAGCACCGTGCAAACCCCGTCGTGGTTCCGGGCCGACGGGTTCACAGGCATCACCGAAGCTGCGCAGAACGCGTCGCACCCTGCTCGGTGAATACGAAGCAACGGGCCGCCCGGATGCATAGCCGTCAAATTCTCATTGCTCGATGTGCTGCATCTGAAACGGCTCGCCCGTCGTACTGGCTTCAGACAAGGGCAACCCCTTGTCAAAACCCGGCCTTCTCACCCCGAAAAGCCCCCTCAGGAGAAACATGATCATGAAGAAATTGCCTTTGCTTGTCGCTCTCAGCGCCGTTGCGGCACTGTTTGCAGCGCCGACAACCGCCCAGTCCTACTCCGGTTCGTGGGGCGGCGGTACGGATTGGAACGGCGGCGGTTCGTGCGCCAGCGGCGTCGAGAGTTCCAGCGACTACAACCGCGCGAGGTCGTTGCAGGTGGTCGGCCTGACCAGCGACAACCGGCTCATTTGCTTCAACGAGTTTTCACCGCAAGATGCACGCGTCATCAACTTTGTGTCGAATCTGTCGGGCGGCGACACGTTCCTGATCGGCATCGACTTCCGCGTCCAGGACCGCTTGCTGTACGGCGTTGGCAATGCCGGCGGCGTGTATGTGATCGACACCGCCAACGGCGTCGCAAGGCTCGTCAACCGCCTGTCGGTGGCGCTCGATGGCAGCACCGCTTACGGGGTCGATTTCAACCCCGCTGCGGACCGTTTGCGCATCACCAGCAGCAACGGGCAGAACCTGCGCCACAACGTCAACGCGGGTGGCGTCACGGTGGTCGATGGCGCATTGAATTACGCGCCTGGCGTCACCGCGATGGGCATTGTGGGTTCGGCTTACACCAACAACGACCTGAGCCCGCTGACCTCGACCACGCTCTACGCTTTTGATTCGCTGCTCGACCAGATCGCCATCCAGTCGCCGCCGAACAATGGCACGCTGGCCGCCACCGGCAAGTTGACGGTAGATGCCACCGCCGTGGCCGGCTTCGACATCTACAGCAAGATTCGAGACGGCGTGACCGTCGAAGTTCAGTCGCTGGCGTCGTTCACAGCTACTGATGGTTCCAACGCCTTGTACAGCGTTCGGCTGGGGCAAGGCAAAGCCAGCTTGCGCGGCAGGTTCAGCGCGCAGTTCACCGTGACAGACATCGCGATCCCGCTCAACCAGCTTTGAGTGACTGAAGCACACCGATTGACGACAGCGGCTTCTGCCGCCTCTTCCCTCTCCCCCTGGGAGAGAGTGAGGCTGAGGACACGCCCTGGATCAGGATGGCGCGGAACCCGTTGACCTGGGTGAGCGTCAGCCAGTCATCGAAGAATTCCTCACGCACCTGGCTTTGCAGGCCCGCGCGCCACCGCGCGCGGGCCTGCCCGCCGGCCGGTGCTGCAAGCGGCCTGAGCCGACCGAGCCATCACAGTTCAGCCGGCCCGGCGCCCAGGGCCGTGGGCATCGGCTGCGCCCGGGCTTCGCCGGGCCGAGGCCAAGCGCCCAAATCGTCGGGTTAAGGCAAACGGCTTGCGTTTGAGCTAGATCAGCGAACTTGCAAACGGGTCGTTGTCAAACACTGTCAAGGCCCGATTGTTTGACCACGCGTTCAACGAACAGTGGGGGCGTTTCGGCTGCGCCGAAGTCAAGCTCTTTCAAGATCCAGCGGCAGTCGAACACCAGCGTAACCAGCGGCTGAAGTCACCGATCGCGCTGACGAAGGCGGGCGCCACAGCGCGAGCCTCTGCAGCCGCCACGGGTTGGGCGCTCGGGAATCACGATCGGTGCGATTGACACCGCCGGTGTTTGCTGGCTCATCGCGTCAAGGCCTGTTCAAGCTGCGCCTTGTTCATCGATGAACGCCCCTTCAAACCACGCTGACGGGCCTCGTTTCGAAGCTGCTGCAGCGTGCGCCCACCGGGGCCGATGCGCGATCGCAGACCACCGCGCCGGCTGGCCGACATGTCGTTGATCGATGAGGCGCTGGCTGTCACGGATTCGCCGTGTTGAGCGCGCTCCTTGTTGACGACCCTTGCCGCGATCTCTTCGGCCAGCGGCTCGGGCTTGCCCTGTTCGAGCAGGCTGGCCTTGATGTGACCGTACTGGCGTTCTCGTTTGGCGCTCCAGGCTTTTTGAGGCATGACGGTTCCTTGTTCACAGCGGCTATAGATACCTGGATCGATGTTTGCAGCCTGCGCACAGCAGGTCTGTCGCTTAGCGAACAGACCCGATGCCAGGGTCAGCCCAAACTGCCGGCTGAGTCACTCGCCACTCATGCACTGGACCGTTGGCCCGCCTTGCACGCAAAGGACGGCGACTGCCACGCAACTGGAGCCGGGCCATGGAAAGTTATCTGCACCGGGCCGTCGGCCTCTACATCAGGCGGGCTACAGCCGATTCGGCGCGCGACAAGCTCATTGCCGCCGGACTGCCACTTCAATCCATCAGGATTCTGGAGCCCGGCAACCTTCCTGCGGGCACCGACGGCGCGGCTGACAGTGACGACGTGCTGCAAGATTTGCTGCGAGACGGCGCCATCGGCGCCGCAGTGGGCACTGCGGCTGGCGCTGGCGTGTCCATCGCACTGGCGGTCGCCAATCTGACGCTGTTCATCGCCAACCCCGTGCTCGGCGTTCTGTCCCTGCTGGGCTGGGGCGCCAGCCTGGGTGGCCTGGTGGGCGCCGTGGTCGGAGCCGAACGGCGCAAAGGGGATGTCTCCAGTCTGATCAAGGACGCACTGGCAGCCGGACAGTTTGTACTCGTCGTCCACGCAGCTACTGAAGCACACACTTTGGCGGCCCAACGAATCCTGGGCCAGATGACTCACGAACTGCCCGGGATTGATCAGCCGGGGCTGCGCCAGCAGGCTCGGACAGCTACCGAATCGGTGAAGGTTTGATCGGTAGCGCAACGGCTTCGCCTGCGTGAGGCACGCGGACCTGACTTGCCGCGCGTCCTGGTTCATGACGACCTTGAGCTGGCTGACCTTGAATGGCGGCAGGGCAGTTCACTTTTGCCTGCACAGCGGCCGCGATGGGGTCATCAAGGCGACACCTGACATCCGGCGAACGTTCTCCCGCGCACCAGGCCACCACGGCAGCGTGAAGGCACTCCACCAACGGGCCATGGGCGGTGCCCGGTCCAGCCTGAGGGATTCGTCCAGCGTCGAACGAAAATCTTCTTCGTGCCAGCCCAGCGGCTCGAAGAACTTGCAGCTGTCTCTGGGGGCGAAGCGGAAGGGCGCGCTGGCGGCTGCCTCATTGGACGGCCAGTGCGTCCCCACCATGCCCAGCAGCATCGGCGAAACAAGGTCCGTCAGCCACCAGCGGGCGTTGGCCTCTGCATGCAACTGCTGCGCAAGGCGACTGACCTGTGCGGGTTCCAGGTAGATGAGCAGCCCTTCGCTCACCACCAGCAGGGGTCCGTGGGCTTTGCGGGCAGAAGCCAGGGCATTGGCAACTGCCGCTGGATCATTCAGGTCTGCAACCACATGCGAGTGGGCGCATGTTGCGGTTGCTTTCTTCAGGCAGGTTCGACGGTGCGCCACTATCTCGGGCAGGTCAACATCCAGCCAACGCAGTGCGCTTGGCAGCGCCAGCCGGAAAGCCCGGGTGTCCAACCCGGCACCTAGATTCAACACGGCCGCCGCACCCCGTTTGACACAAGACAGGATCAGTTCGTCCATGACTGCGGTGCGCACGACCATGGCCCATGCCATCGAATCCCCATGCGGCACTTCGCGCGCAATCGACGCGCCATGCTGGCCCGCCATGGCTCGGGCGTAAGGATCGTTGAACAGCGCGTCGCCGCGTTCGGATTCGAGCGCGCGGTACATCGCGACCCAGTGGGCGGTGTCCGAGACGTGGCGGATGGGCATATCGCGATGAAGGGCAGGGTCAAGGGACAGCTCTGACGGACCCCAGGGGCGATGGTTCAGAAAAGTCTCGAACCTTCTCATTCCCTGGGCCAAGCTGCCAGCATTCGGGGGCAGCGCGTCGCGCGCCCGGCGCGCGTGCAAAGCTTGCTCAAACGTTGCGCCGCGCTGGTTGTCACCGGGCTGGCACTTCGCTTGGCCGACGCTGCGGCGCCGACCGCGCCGCGCCATCGAGATTCACACCGACACCGGGCCCGGTTTTGCAAAGGAAGCCGGGCCACCGGGTCAGGCCGCCATGCGGCGCTCCGCGCCCGAACAGGCTGCGCTATTGGCGACACGGCGCTCTGCCCCTGCACAGCGCATCAGCGCGCCGATTCGGCTGCGCTGCGGCACTGCTTCGCCTGGTTCGACATCGACCTCAATGCGTCGCACCGTGTCCCGTAGCGTCACACTGCGATCGGTCGTCTGCATGCCGACCTTGACCTGCTGGGCTTTGCAGTGCGGCGGCTGCGCAAGCTGGCGCGCTGAAGGCACACAAGACCCGAGCCGGCACAATGTCGGCGTGCTGACCACCAACCCCGCCGCGAGCCCAGACCGGCCCGACCCGCCCAACCCGTCGCAGCGCTTCATGGCGCTGCTGGCCAGCAGCCTGGCCGCAGGCAACTGGCAAAGGCTGGTGCTGGCCAGGCCGCAAGGCGCCGAGCCGGGCTTGCAGCGCGTGGTGGTGCGCCCGCTGCTGCTGCGCGGCCAGAGCTGCCTGAGCTTCCTTCACAGCCACGCCACGCGCGACATCACCAAGAACCTGGCCGAGGCTGAAGGCCTGGCCTGCATCCAGGCGCTGCTGGGCGCCAGCTTTCGCAACGCGCATCTGCACACGCTGGAAGCTGAGACCCAACTGGTGCTGAGCAAGAAGGGCAAGGGCCACATGAGCCGCCATGTGCTGCCGCCAGGGGTGGCTGCGGCCCCCGCTGCACCCGCCACGCATGACCGAGAAAAGCAGCGCTTGATCGACATCAACCGCCCCTTCCTCGTCGCCCTGGGCGTCACCACCGCGCAGCATCAGCTGGTGCCGGCAATGGCGCGCAAGTGGAAGCAGATCAACAAGTTTGTCGAGATCTTTGCGCATGCGCTGGACGCGTCTGCGCTGGCGCAAGCCCAGGAATTGCAGGTGGTGGACTTCGGCGCCGGCAAGGGCTACCTGACCTTTGCGCTGCACGACTGGCTGCGCAACCGTCGTGGCCTGGCGGCTGAGGTGAGTGGCATCGAATTGCGGGCCGATCTGGTGGCGCAGGGCCAGCAACACATTGCCGACCTCGGCCTGCGCGGCCTGCAGATGCGGCAGGGCGATGTGCGCGACCGCGACAAAGGCGGGCAGTGCGAACCGATGGACGTGATGATCGCGCTGCACGCCTGCGACACCGCCACCGACCACGCCATTCACCTCGGCCTGCGGGCCGGTGCGCAGATCATCCTGTGTTCACCCTGCTGCCACAAACAGCTTCGCCCGCAACTGCTCAGCCCGCACCCGCTGCGCAGCGTGTTCCAGCACGGCATCCACGCCGAACAGCAGGCCGAGATGGTGACCGACAGCCTGCGTGCGCTGCTGCTGCAGGCGCAGGGCTACGACACCCAGGTCTTCGAGTTCGTGGCGCTGGAGCACACGCGCAAGAACAAGATGATCCTGGCGGTGAAGCGAGCGCTGCCGCTGCCGGTAGCGGCGCGTGAGGCGGCGCTGGCGCAGGTGGCGGAGTTGAAGCAGTTTTTCGGCGTGAAAGAGCAGTGCCTGGAGACGCTGCTGCAAGCCTGATGCAGGCTTGATTCAGGCCGGCACGGCGTCCCAGGGCGCGACGGTGGCGCCTGCGGCTGAAGGCGCTTCAATCGCAGCCGCAGCCTGCCTTTCGTGCAGGCCACCCAGTGCGTCGATCAGCGCCGGCATCAGCAGCCGCAGTTCACCGGTGCTGAGCGCCACGTCGGCGTCAAAGCCACTGTCATCCTTGCCGCCCTTGCCCGACTGCGCAGCCTCTACACCCGCCCCTTCCAGCACCCCATCCAGCAACTGGATCTTCTTCAGCGACAGCGCTTCGGTCAGCACGAAGGACACGCGGCCGGCGAAAGTCATGGCCAGTTGCGTCGGCAGCTTGCCCTGCTTGATGTGCTCACCCACCTCGTCGATGTCCAGCGTGTGGCGCGCATAGCGCACGCTGGCTTTTTCGCTGTCGGGCTGCTTGAGTTCACATTCGCGGTCGATGCTGAAGCCGGCCGGCGCTTCTTTCTCGGCCAGCCACGTTGCCATCGCCGTCGCGGGTGAAAGGGCGGTCTGCAACAAGCTCAGTTTGAGTCCACCGCCCAGCAGTTCGATCAGCCTTGTCACGACTGCATCAGCCTTCTTCGTGCTGACTGCGCCCACCCACACAAGCTGTGCCGCCGGGTCCAGCCAGACCAAGGTGTCAGCGCGTTTGGGGAAGGCGCGCGGCAGCAGCGTGTGGACAACGGCTTCCTTCACTTCGCGCACGCGCTTAGCCCTGGGCCGGCGGCCGGTTTCCTTTTCGATGGCGTCGAGCTGGACCTCGACCTGCGTCTTCACCACGTCGCCCGGCACGGCCTTGGTTTCGGTGCAGAGCTTGAAGACGACCTGGCCGCCGATGCTTTCAGCCAGTGCGGCGTGTTTGTTGCCGCGCGGCGCCACCCAGCCGGCGGATTCGGGTTGTGTGGCGCCGCATTCGATGAAGCGCGCGCCGGACAGGCGTGCCTCCAT
>JANNGN010000628.1:0-1866 GCA_031403895.1 Rubrivivax sp.
GAAGAGAGGCCCCGTCGGGGCCCGTCGGGGGCTATCCAAGGAGAAACCATCCCGCGCATTCGCTTGCCCAGGTGTCAAGGGGACCGTGGAATAAATGCGAGAGGTACCCCTCTCGCGTTTATGCCGCGAAAGCCCCTTGACGCCTGGGCAAGCGCACCACACTTCGGGCAGTTGGTGGGGATGGCATTTGCATCCCCACCGGCTGCCTCACGGCGAGTGCGGGGTCTGGGGCAGCGCCCCAGAAGTGGGGCCCTCGGCGGGGCGGCGAACTACCAACGCTTGCTTGCGCGGCTTGAAGAGGCCCCTGACGGCCCCAAAACCGCCCACCTCACCGTCGAATACGAGCGGATTTGCGCCATCGCTGACATCATGGCCGCGGCCTGTCTGGAGTGACCGATCATGGGTTTGCAAATCGAATCTCTGTTCACCGCAGCCCTTGGGCTGCAAGCGCCTTGGGCCGTCGAGAAGGTCGATCTCGACACCGGCAATCATCGCATTGACTTCGAGGTCGCCTGCGCCGCACAGCGGCTGACCTGCCCGAGCTGCGGGGCGCCCGATCAAGCCATTCATGACCGCAACCGGCGCTCCTGGCGACACCTGGACTTCTTCCAGTTCGAGGCCTGGCTGCATGCCGGCGTGCCGCGTGTAGGCTGCACTGCCTGTGGCAAGACCAGCCAGGTGAATGTGCCGTGGGCGCGCGAGGGCAGCGGCTTCACGCTGCTGTTCGAGGCGCTGGCGCTGACGCTGTGCCAAGGCCTGCCGGTGCGCCAGGCCGCGCAAATGCTGCGCGTGCGCGACAAGCAGTTGTGGCGGCGTATCGAGCACTACGTGACCCAGGCCCGCGCCAAGCAGGACATGAGCAAGGTGCGCCTGGTGGGCATCGACGAGACCAGCCTCAAGCGCGGCCAGAACTACATCACCGTGGTGCATGACCTGGACGAAAAGCGCCTGCTGTTCGCCACGCCCGGGCGCGACCACGAGACGGTGGAGCAGTTCGCCGTCGATCTGCAAGAGCACCGCGGCAAGCGCACGGCCATAGCCCACGCCTGCATCGACATGAGCGCGGCCTACGCCAAGGGGATCGGTGAGTCCTTGCCCAACGCACAGATCAGCTACGACCGCTTCCACGTCGTGGCGCTGGCCAACAAGGCGATGGACGAGGTGCGCAGCGCCGAATGGAAGGACGAGAGCCAGCGCGTGCACGATGAACTGGGCGAACTCGATGCGCGCGAGCGCCGCTCGATCCTGTGGGCGATGCGCCGCAACCCTTCGGGCTGGAGCAACAAGCAAACCAACGCCATGCATTGGTTGCAACGTGCCAACCTCAAGACCGCTCGCGCCTGGCGGCTGAAGATGGGCTTGCGCGAGGTCTTCGCACACGCGCGATCACACAACAATGCCGTCCAGGCTGCGGCCGACCTCAAGCGCTGGATCAGTTGGGCGCGGCGCAGCCGGCTCGACTCGTTCAAGCGTCTGGGCACAACGCTCAAGGAGCACTTCGAGGGCGTCGTGCGCGGCATGCTCGATCACCGATCCAACGCCTTCGTGGAGGCCATGAACGGTCTCTTGCAGCAAGCCAAGCGAGCAGCCCGCGGCTTCAGAACGGCCACCAACTTCATCGCCATCGCCTACCTGCGTCTGGGCAAGCTCACTCACCTGCCTGCTTCGCCATTCGTCATCGCAACACCACGCTCTTCAGCCTAACTTGCAAAAGACGTGACACGACCTTCCACTCGAAACGGCATAGAGCCCCCTTGGGCCGTCCCCCGACCCGCCCGCGCGCCTTGGCGGCCGGCAGCCCAGGGGGAACGGTATCCCGACACCAGGCGTGCGGCCGACGGGTGAGATACAGTACATACACGTATC
>JANNGN010000629.1:0-8000 GCA_031403895.1 Rubrivivax sp.
GTTCGTCATCGTCAGGTTGCCGATGCGGATGCGCACCTTGTCGTTCTTCCGCACCACCAGCGGATCGATGCCCGGGAAGATGCGGCTGTTCCAGCTCCAGAGGTTGAAGTCCAGCATCGTCATGATCTTCGGCGTGGACGCGCCGGGGTCGATGTCATAGGCGTTGAGCAGGAAGACGAAGTCGCGGTCCACCTCGTCGATGAGCGGATGTTTGTTCTTGGGATGCGTGATCCAGAAGCCCATCATCCCCATCGCCATCTGCACCATCTCGTCGGCATGCGGGTGGTACATGAAAGTGCCGGGGCGGCGCGCGACAAATTCATAGACGTAGGTCTTGCCGGGCGGGATGCCGGGCTGGTTCAGGCCCGTCACACCATCCATGCCGTTAGGCAGGCGCTGCCCGTGCCAGTGGATGCTGGTCAGCTCACCCAATCTGTTGGTGACGAAGATGCGTACGCGGTCGCCTTCCACCACCTCGATGGTCGGCCCCGGGCTCTGGCCGTTGTAGCCCCACAGGTGGGCCTTGAAGCCGGCAGTCATCTCGCGCACCACGGGCTCGGCGACGAGGTGGAATTCCTTGACGCCGTTGTTCATGCGCCAGGGCAGCGTCCAGCCGTTGAGCGTGACGACCGGGTTGTACGGGCGGCCGCTGCTCGGCACCAAAGGCGGCATCGTGTCGGGCCGGGTCTGCATCACCGGCTCAGGCAGGGCGGCCATCGCCACCCTGCTGACCGATGCAGCGGCTGCCGCCGCCGTGATGGCGCCGGCCCCGCCGAGCATCTTGCGTCTGGAAAGCATGTGAGAGTCCTTCATGTTCAGTGGCCCGCGCCGGCAGCCGGGGCCGCCATCGATGGGCCCGAGGCAGCGCTCAGGCTGGGTTTGCCGATCAGCGCCATGTCCAGGTCGGCCTGCGCGATCCAGAAGTCGCGCAGCGCCTCGATGGCGCCGTTGACGCTGGCGATCTGCGTGCGCGCGTCGGCCAGCAGTTCAAACACGCCAATCAGCATGCCGTTGTAGCGAAGCACGTTTTCTTCGGCAATGCGCTGGTTCAGCGGCACCACCTCGTCGCGCTGGTGGCGTGCGATGTCATGGGCCGAGCGGTAGGCGGTGTAGGCCTCGCGCACTTCCGAGCGCGCGTTGACGGCAGTCTCGGCAGCGCGGTGAAGCGCCTGCATGTACACGGCTTGCGAGCGCGCGATGCGGGCGTCACCCCAGTCGAACAGGGGCAATTCAACGCCAATCTCCCAGCCGCGCTGGGTTGGCGCTTCGTTCGAGCTGTTGTTGCGCAGCCCCAGTTCAAGCACGTTGATGAAGCGTGTGGCCCGCGTCAGGCCCAGGTTGCGGGCGGTCTGCTCGGCGAAGCGCTTGGCGCCCTGCACGTCCAGCCGCTGCGCGAGTGCGACGCTTTCGATGTCCGGCAAGTCCAGCACGACTTGGGGCAGGTCGGGCAGGCGTTCAGGCAGCGTGAAGCGCGTCTGCGGCCCCCACGCACCGAGCAGCCGCGTCAGCCGTTCGCGCGTGGCGCGCTGTGCCTGGTCGGCGCGCGCCAGGTTGAGCGCTGCACTGGCGTAGAAAACCTGTTCGCGCGCGCGCTGCAACTTGTTGAAGTTGCCCACCTGTTCCATGCGGCGCGCCAGCTCGGCGCTGGCGTCGGCAGCCTGCTTGACCTGGCGCATGTAGCGCACCGTTTCTTCGGCGGCCAGCGCGTTGTAGTAGGCCTTGCGCGTGTCGGCTGCGAGCGACAGCACACTCATCGCCACCATGGCCTGGGTCTGCTCGAAGCGCCGCGCTTCCAGCGCGCCGATCAGCGGCATCGCCAGCAGTCGTGCCAGGTTGAAGTGCAGGCCGCGTTCGGTCTCGATTTCGTCGCCTCGCTTCATGCGGCCGAAGCTGAATCCGGGGTTGGGCAGGCGGCCGGCCTGCACGACCTCGGCCTCGGTGATGCCCAGATCCTGGAAGGTGGCCTGCAGGCCGCGGTTGTTCAAGAGCGCCACCTGCACCGCGTCGTCCACCGTCAGCGGCTTGGCCAACAGCTCGGCGACGCGCTGGTCGATGCGGTCCTGGCCGGCGTCCGAGCGGGCCCATTGCACGTCTTTGCCCAGGCGGTCTTGGGCAGTTTTTTCGACACTTGCAAAGCCGCCATCCGGGCTGAAAGAGGCGCAGCCGCCAAGCACGACGGCGCCAGTCAGCGCGGTCAGCCGGCGCAGCGCAACGGGTATCGCTAGGTTCATGGTGCGGACCTTCATGGTGTCTTGTGCCCACCGTGCCCTGCAGGCATGGGCACTGGTTTGGCTGCGGGCGGTGGGCTGGCTGGCTTGGCGGGCGCTGCCGATGCGGGCGTGGATGTGGGCGTGGATGGGGGAGCAGACGCGGGAGCAGACGCGGGCACCGGATCGGGCTGCTGCGCCTCGCGGGCGTAAACGCGCCAGCCGCCGATGCGGGTGACGGTGTCATTTGCTTCGCGCCATGACAGCGGCTTGTCGTCGCCCAGCCGCCGGTACTGCGAGAACGACGACTCATAGCCCGGCCTGGGCACACTGGCCTTGGGGTCGAGCGGGTCGGGCCGCGCGGTCTTTGGCGCAGGCTGTGCCTGCGCCGTCAGTGCGGCAATCGACAGTGCAGACAGTGCTGCCAGCGCTGTCAGCCGCACCGCGCGTGGCAAGCTTCCGTGCCGGGTGGGCATGGGAAAGCGAATGGAAATGGATCGAAGCATGATGTCCTCGCGTCAAAGTCAGGGTGCTTCCCCGCTGCCTGCGCAGCGCCGGAAGGACTGGACCTGGCGCGGCCGCGCGTGTCAGCGCACGCGGCGGGCCCGCCAGCTACGCGAGAACGTGCCGAGGCGGGCGCTCGGGTCCGTCAGGGGTGAATGCACCGACTGTCGGCACCAGCGCAGCAAAGACCGTGGGCGCGGCGGCGGGCGTGGGCAGAAGCGGCAAGTCGCTCAGGATCGCGGCTGCCGAACAGCAGGAAGCGCAGGCGCTGCACTTGTGTTTGACGCCGTGTGCGAACTTGGGACTTTCAGTTGCCTCGTCCGACGCTGCGGCGCCCTCGGCCGGCTCGGCCTGCGCAGGGTGGGGGCTGGCCGGCTCACCATGCTCGCGATGCTCAGCGCTGCCCGCGTGTTGCGTGCTGTGTCCGACGCCCACACCCTGCGCCACCGCAGCGGCGGGCTCTGCACCGTGATGGTTCGGGCCACAGAACGCCATCGTTATGGCGGCAGACCCCTGCGCGGGCACGGCCAGCACCAGCAGACACACCAGGATCGTTCTGAAAAAACCCATCGCGGCACTTTACCGCAGCTTGCAATCCCGGCGCTGCGGCGCCCCATGGCCCTGCCGCGCCAGCGGTGCGGCGGCTGCGCGCGCCGACGTCGGCGTGAATCAGTGCGCGCCGCGCAGGCGGCGGCGCGATGGGGGTGCCCCGGCTGCGGCCGGGGCGGCTGCAGCGCTGCCGAGTCCGCTCAGGATGCCGCACTCATCGGCCGCGTGCGACGCGTCACAGCGCGCGCGCAGCCGTTTGAGGTCACGCTCCAGCGTGCGCAGTTCGCGCATGCGCCTGGCGACGTGCTCGATGTGCGCGTCGAGCAGGGCGTCCACCTCGCCGCAGTCCTGCTGCGGTGCGTCCTTGAACCGGAGCAGCGCGCGCACTTCGTCCAGCGTCATGTCCAGGTTGCGGCACTGGCGAATGAAACCCAGCCGATCCGCGTGGGCGCGGGTGTACAGGCGGTAGTTGTTGTCGGCCCGCGCAGCGGCGGGCAGCAGGCCTTCGCGCTCGTAGAAGCGGATCGTTTCCACCGCAGTGCCGGTGGCGTCGGCAAGGGCGCCGATGCGCATGGGAGGCTCTCGTTGCAAATCCAGGCTTGACTCTACAGTGGCTCCAGGGTTTTCAATCGCGCTCCAGCCGTAGGAGCGCGCCCACTTGAACCCGACCCGAAGCACCCCCGACGCGCCTGCCGCGACAGGCAGCGACACCTTGGCGCGATTCCGCGTCGCCACGATGGACTGCGCGGTGGAGGAGTCAGAAATCCGCCGCGCCCTCAAGGGCATCGCCGGCATCCGATCGCTGAGCTTCAACCTGGGCCAGCGCACGATGGTCATGGACGCAGCGGCCCCCGCCATCGCGCTGGCGCTGAGCGCCATCCGCAAGAGCGGCTTCGACCCGCAGCCGATGGCGCCCGCACGCGCTATGGCCGGGCTGGCCGGTGGCGCGCAAGCGGGCGCGGCTGCCAGCCCCGGCGATTGCGCAAACCACGCGCACAACGGCACTGATGTCGCTGATGTCGCTGATGCCGATCATGCCGATCATGCCGATCACGCCAATCACTCCCACGCGCCGGCCGGCGCCAACCTCAAGCGCCTGGCGCTTGCGCTCGCGCTGGCCATCGCCGCCGAGACCGTCGGCTTCCTGGCACCCGACACGCGGGTCTGGCAGGGCGCCGGGCTGACGCTGGCGGCGGTGGCGATCTGGGCTGCCGGCTTCGATGTGTACAAGAAAGGCCTGATCGCGTTGCGCCATGGCCGGCTGAGCATCAATGCGCTGATGACGGTGGCCGTGACCGGCGCCTTCGCCATCGGCCAGTGGCCCGAGGCCGCGATGGTGATGGCGCTGTACGCGATTGCCGAGGCCATCGAAGCCAAGGCCGTGGACCGCGCGCGCAACGCCATCCAGGGCCTGCTGGCGATGGCGCCTGAAGTGGCCGCGGTGCGCCAGGCCGATGGCGCCTGGCTCGACACACCGGTCGGCCGTGTGCCGCTGCAGGCCGTGATGCGCGTGCGCCCGGGCGAGCGCGTGGCGATGGACGGCATCGTCACTGGCGGCAGTTCCACGCTGAACCAGGCGCCTGTCACCGGCGAGAGCCTGCCGGTGGACAAGGCGGTCGGCGACGCGGTGTTTGCCGGCACCATCAACGAGACCGGCACGATCGAGGTGCAGGTCACCGCCGCGGCGTCGAACTCGACGCTGGCCCGCATCATCCACGCCGTCGAGGTGGCGCAGGCCACGCGCGCGCCGACGCAAGGCTTCGTGGATCGCTTTGCGGCCATCTACACGCCGGGCGTCTTCGTGTTCGCGCTGACTGTCGCCGTGGCGGGGCCCTGGCTGTTTGACTGGACGTGGCTGCAGGCGGCCTACAAGGCGCTGGTGTTGCTGGTGATCGCGTGCCCGTGTGCGCTCGTGATCTCGACACCGGTCACCGTGGTCAGCGGGCTGGCTGCGGCGGCGCGGCGCGGCATCCTCATCAAGGGCGGCGTCTATCTGGAAGATGCGCGCAAGCTGAAGGCCATCGCGCTGGACAAGACCGGCACCCTCACCGAAGGCAAGCCCCGACTGGTGAGCTGGAACACGCTGGGGCCTGCAGCAGAGCGGCCGCAGATCGAAGGCTTGGCGGCTGCGCTGGCGGGCCACTCCGACCACCCGGTGTCGCGCGCCATCGCGCAGGGGCTTGGGCGCGCAACACAGCAGGTTATCGACTTCAAGGCACTGCCCGGGCGCGGCGTGCAGGCAGAGATCGGCGGGGTCCGCTACGCCCTCGGCAACCACCGCCTGGTGGAAGAGCGTGGCCAATGCACACCGGCGCTTGAGGCCGCGCTGAAGCTGCATGAAGAAGCCGGCCGCACCGTCACGCTGCTGGCTTCACCGGCCGGCGTGCTGGCGCTGTTTGCGGTGGCCGACACCATCAAGCCATCGTCGCGCGCGGCCGTGGCCGAGCTCAAGGCGCTGGGCATCACCACAGTGATGCTGACCGGCGACAACCAGGCCACTGCGACGGCCATCGCGCACCAGGCCGGCATCGAGGTGGCGCGCGGCAACCTGCTGCCCGAAGACAAGCTCGCGGCCATCAAGGCGCTGCAGGCCGAACACGGCATGACCGCGATGACCGGCGACGGCATCAATGACGCCCCGGCGCTGGCGCAGGCCGACATCGGCGTGGCGATGGGTGCAGCGGGCACCGACACCGCGATGGAAGCCGCCGACGTGGTGGTGATGAACGACGACCTGCGCCGCATCGCCGAGACGGTGCGGCTGTCCCGCGCCACCCATGCCGTGCTGTGGCAGAACATCGTGTTGGCGCTTGGCATCAAGGCTGTGTTCCTGCTGCTGGCGCTGTTTGGCAACGCCAGCATGTGGATGGCGGTGTTTGCCGACATGGGCGCCAGCCTGCTGGTGGTGGGCAACGGGCTGCGCTTGCTGAAGGCCAGGGTGCAGTGCTGATGCTGCCCTCGCCCTGGACGGCCCGCTTCCTGGCCTGGCTGATTGCCTTGCTGGCGACGGCCGGCGCGCTGTTCCTGGGCGAGGTGATGGGCATGACGCCGTGCCTGCTGTGCTGGTACCAGCGCATCGCCATGTTTCCGCTGCTGGTGATCCTGGGTCTGGGCCTGCTTGAGCCAGACGGTCGAAGCCTGCGCTACGCGATGCCGTTGGCGTGGGCGGGTTGGGGTATTGCTCTTTACCACTGCCTGATCTTCTGGGGCTGGGTGGCCGAGGGGCTGGTTCCTTGCGGCAAGGGCCCGTCCTGTGCTGACGCCGACGTCCAGGTGGCCGGACTGGTGCCCATCCCGTTGCTGTCGTTGACCGCATTCACGGGCATCCTCGCGCTGTCTTGGCTTGCAAACAGAAAGGTTCACCCATGAACAGGAAGTGGCTTGTCTTTGGCACCGCAGCCGCCGTGGTGGCGGTCTTCGTGGGCGGCGCCGTGCTCTTCAAGGACCGTTCCGGGCAGGCGCTGACCGAAGCCGCACAAACGAACAGCGAAGCCCTGGTCAGGGCCCATTCACCGGTGTTCGGCAACCCCGCCGCCAAGGTCACCATCGTGGAGTTTTTTGACCCTTCGTGCGAAACCTGCCGGGCCTTCTATCCGATCGTCAAAGGCATGGTCAACGCGAGTTTCGGTCAGCTCAGGCTGGTCATTCGCTACGCGCCCCTGCACCAAGGGTCCGACAAGGCGATCAAGATTCTGGAAGCGGCCCGGCAACAGGGCAAGTATTGGGAAGCGGTCGAGAAGGCGCTGGCTTTTCAGCCCCAATGGGCTTCACATGACGGTGCCCGGCCTGAACTGATCTGGGCGCTGATCGCCGACATCGGACTCGATGTCGCCAAGGCCAAGGCGGATGCCAACAGCCCTGCAATTGCTCAGAACTTGAGGCAGGACATCGCCGACATGCAGGCCTTGAAGGTGAGCCGCACGCCAGGCTTCTTCGTCAACGGCACGCCGCTGCGCGAATTCGGCGAAGCGCAATTGAGGTCGCTGGTGGAGCAGGAAATCAAGAAGGCGAAGGCGTCGCCTTGAGCACAAGCTTTGGCTTGCATCGCGGCAGCAGCAGCAGCACTTCCGGCTGCTGCGGCTGGCGCGGTTGGTGCGGCCGGGTGCGGCCGGACGCGAACGCATTCGCGCCGAGCCGCTGTCAAGGCACCTCCCGCATTGGCAGCAGGCCTTTTGCGCGCAGTGCGTATCCCCCCTGGTAGGATACGAGGATGGAAATCGAGCGTGTTCATGTGAGCCACCCGAAGGTGATCAACCGGCTCAAGCGCGCCGGCGGTCATTTGCACAACGTGGTTGACATGCTGCAGGGCGGTCGGCCCTGCCTGGACATCGTCCAGCAACTGCAGGCGGTGGAAAGTGCCATTCACGCCGCCAAGAAGACGCTGATCCACGACCACATCGAACATTGCCTGGACGCCGCCTTGCACGCAAAAGCCAGGCGCCAGCCAACGGCACTGGACGAATTCAAAACCATCGCGAAGTACCTGTAATGGCCGGCGCAGCGGGCCTGCTGGCGCTGATGACGCGCGCGCGCTGGATCGAGGTGGCGCGCATCGTCGCCACCGGCGTGGTGGCGCTGCTGTTCTGGCGCGGGCTGGTGCCGATCCAGCTGCTGTGGGCGGCGGTGGCGGTGGGGCTGTACCCGCTGGTCAAGACGGGGCTGATCGACCTGTTTCGCCAGCGCAAGGTCGGCACCGAGATCTTCGTCACCGTGGCCACGCTGGTGGCCGTGTTTGGTGGC
>JANNGN010000630.1:0-6202 GCA_031403895.1 Rubrivivax sp.
TAGATTAGCCCGGCGACCATCAGCACCCCGAAAAGCAGCACGCCTTCGTAAACAAAGCAGGCCAGACGGCGCACCAGGCTGGGTGACTGCAGGCAGCCTGGGCCTGCCGCAAGCGGCGGTTTCACGGCCTCACGGCCTCACTGTTGCGCGGCGGGCTCGCTGGCGGCGGCGGCCGCCCGCACGGCCGCACCCTGCGGTCCACGTCGCGGCAGCAGCGTGGCGGCGTCAACAAAACCCGAGGTGGCTGCGATTTTTGGTAACCCGGCCTGGTTGTGGGTAGGCGGTGGAGTGCGCGTGGTGATGGTGGTGGTGGTCGCACCGGGCCGAGCCTGTTGAGACGTCGGCGACACCGCTCGCGACCGCGGCACTGCAGTGGCCTGAACCACGTTCTGCTTGCCTGCACTGGCCGCCGGTTTGACTGCCGCCGTTTGGCTGGGGGCGGAAGCGGGGCGGGCCGCAGGCTTGGCCTTTTGCGCCAGCGCGTGGCGGTCGTCTTCGGACAGCGCCTGATAGGCCTGCCACTTGGCCTGCCGTTCATTGGCTGGCACCTGACGTGCATCCTGAAACTGCAGGCGAGCGCGGCTGCGCTCAGTGGGTGTCATGCGCGCCCACTCGGCCATGCGGGCGTGCAGGCGCGTGCGTTCAGCAACCGGCATCGAAGAAAAGCTTGCCGCCAGCACCAGCCACTTGGACTGCTGTTGGGAGTCGATAGCGCTCCATTCCCGTTCGAGCGGGGCCAACGCTTGCTTTTGCGCCGCTGTCAGACCTGTCCATGCGGGCGACGAGGCCGGCTGTGCAGCCACCGCGATGCCGGACAGAGCCAGGCACAGCAACGCAGCAAACAGTCGGCGAAGCGCAGTCACGGCGGGGGCGGGTTGCGCAGGTATTCGCCGAATCCGGGGTCGGAATAGGCCGCAGGGGGAAGGTCGTCAGACAGCAACTGTGCGTCGATTTCAGCTGCTGCGAGCACCTGCTCGCGGGCCGCCCAGTTATCGACCATCACCAGGCCAGCCACCAGCACCAAGAGCGGCAGCACCGAAGCCGCGCGCTGCCACCACGGCAGAAATCCACCCAAGATGGCGCTGCCGTTTGCGGACACACCGACCACCGATGCGCCACTGGAGGCCTGCGCGCGCGATGCCTGCGCACGTGATTCGCGTGCGACCGAGAGTGACTTCTCGCGCGCGAATCGCAAGCGCTCCGTGATGTCGTGGGGAAGGCTCTGCGAGCGTGCGGTCAGCGCACTGGCAAAGCGCGCACCCAGTCTCGCTTCCAGCGAGGACAGTGCTGCAGTCTGGTGCGTGCTGCTCATAGTGTGATTCCCTTGGACTTTAGGGCCTTGGACAACGCATGAACGGCCCGGGAGCAATGCGTTTTCACACTGCCTTCCGAGCAACCCATGATCGCTGCCGTTTCGGCCACGTCAAACTCTTCCCAGTAACGCAACAAGAAGGCTTCCCGTTGACGCCCGGGCAGTTCTTCAACCTCGGCGTCGATCCGCTGCAGGATCTGTGCCCTCGACACTGCGTCGGCGGCGCTTTCAGTGCCCATGGTGTCTTCCAGGGCGTGCAGCGTTTCCAGCAGGTCAAAGTCACCGTCAGCGTCCGCTGGGGCGAACTCTGACAGGTTCGTCACCACAGCGCTGCGGACCTTCTCGCGGCGGAACCAGTCCATCGTGGCGTTGGACAAGATGCGCTGAAACACCAGCGGCAATTCCGCCGCAGGGCGGTCAGCGTACTTTTCAGCCAGCCGCATCATGGCGTCCTGCACGATATCCAGCGCGGCGTCATCGCTGCGCACTGCGTACACCGCGCGCTTGAAGGCTCGTTTCTCGACGCTCTTGAGAAAGTCCGAAAGTTCTTTGTCGGTGGCCAACGCGGTGGAGTCCGGCAACGCCCGGTTTGGGAGCGCGCGATTATGTCATCGCACCGTCACTGTGCATCGCTCCTCCTGGCGCGGACGCGCCGCAGGTGCATAATCAAAGGCTTCGCAAAACGTTCTTTATGGCCCAGACCGGCCGTCCGACCTGGACGGCGGTTGTGCAGGCCGCGCAGGTACCGAATCCGCCTCACAAGGGCGCGCAGGAGGTACACCGATGGATTTTCGTTAGAGAAAACCTCAGAGGTTCAAAAATGGATATGTCTGCCGCTGAAGTCAAGCGTGCCGCCGTCGCTGACGGACTTGCACAGCCTGCTTCCCCACTTCAATCTTCCCTGCCCGCCGAGCCCAACGGCTCCGAGATCCTGGTTCGTTGCCTGCAGGCCGAAGGGGTCAAGTTCCTCTGGGGCTACCCCGGCGGTGCGGTGCTCTACATCTACGACGCGCTGTACAAGCAGGACAGCATCGAACATGTGCTGGTGCGCCACGAGCAGGCCGCCGTCCACGCGGCTGATGGCTACGCCCGCGCCACAGGCGAGGTCGGTGTGGCGCTGGTCACGTCCGGCCCCGGCGTCACCAATGCCGTCACCGGCATCGCCACGGCATATATGGATTCGATCCCGATGGTGATCATCACCGGCCAGGTGCCCACTCCTGCGATCGGCCTTGACGCCTTCCAGGAATGCGACACCGTCGGCATCACGCGCCCCATCGTCAAACACAACTACCTCGTGAAGGATGTGCGCGACCTGGCGCTGACAATGAAGAAGGCCTTCCACATCGCCCGCACCGGCCGACCGGGTCCGGTGGTGGTGGACATTCCGAAAGACGTGTCGCAGAAGACCACGGCTTTCCACTACCCCGACACGGTGGAGATGCGCTCCTACAACCCCGTGCGCAAGGGCCACGGCGGGCAGATCCGCAAGGCCGTGCAGTTGCTGATGCAGGCGCGTCGGCCCTACATCTACACGGGTGGCGGCGTCATCCTGGGCAATGCATCGGCCGAGTTGCGGCAACTGGCCGACCTGTTGGGCTTCCCCTGCACCAACACGCTGATGGGCCTGGGTGCCATCGCATCCAGCGACCCCAAGTTCCTGGGCATGCTGGGCATGCACGGCACCTTTGAAGCCAACATGACGATGCAGAACTGCGACGTGCTGCTGGCAGTGGGCGCACGATTCGATGACCGCGTGATCGGCAACCCGAAGCACTTTGCGTCGGTTGAGCGCAAGATCATTCACGTTGACATCGACCCTTCGTCAATCTCCAAGCGCGTGAAGGTTGACATTCCCATCGTCGGCGACGTGAAGGAAGTGCTGCTGGAACTGATCGCGCAGATCAAGGAAGCGCAGGCCCGCCCCGACGCTGCCGCGCTGAACGCCTGGTGGAGCCAAATTAACGATTGGCGCAAGCGCGACTGCCTGTCGTACAAGGGAAGCAGTGACGTCATCAAGCCGCAGATGGTGGTGGAAAAGCTCTGGCAGCTGACCAAGGACCGCGACGCCTACATCACCTCCGACGTCGGCCAGCACCAGATGTGGGCAGCGCAGTACTACCGCTTCGAAGAGCCGCGGCGCTGGATCAATTCCGGTGGCCTGGGCACGATGGGTGTGGGCCTGCCGTACGCGATGGGCATCAAACTCGCAAAGCCGGACTCCGATGTGTTCTGCATCACCGGTGAAGGCTCGATCCAGATGTGCATCCAGGAGCTGTCCACCTGCTTGCAATACAAGACGCCGGTGAAGATCGTCTCGCTGAACAACCGCTACCTCGGCATGGTGCGGCAGTGGCAGCAGATCGACTACGGCGGCCGTTATTCGCACAGCTACATGGACGCGCTGCCTGACTTCGTCAAGCTTGCTGAGGCCTATGGCCACGTCGGCATCCTGGTGGAACAGCCGGCCGATGTGGAGCCAGCTTTGCGCGAAGCCATCCGCCTGAAAGACCGCACGGTGTTCCTGGACGTGCGCACCGACCCCACCGAAAACGTCTGGCCCATGGTGAAGGCCGGCAAGGGCATCTCGGAAATGCTGCTGGGCTCCGAGGACCTTTGACCAGCTAAAGCCTTGGCAGGAGGTTGGCGTTACCGCGCCAACGGCTCGGCCAGGGCGAGGCTGATGAACGGGCTCGAAGCGAATTCCCACTTTCTCGACCGGCGTGGCCAAGGGCCCTGGGTTACCGCCCCGGGTCTGAAGAGCGCGCCAAGGACTGACTCCATGAAACACATCATTGCCGTGTTGCTCGAAAACGAGCCCGGCGCGCTGTCACGCGTTGTGGCCCTGTTTTCGGCCCGCGGCTACAACATTGAAAGCCTGACGGTGGCGCCCACCGAAGACGCCTCGCTGTCGCGCATGACCGTCGTCACCACCGGCAGCGACGATGTCATTGAGCAGATCACCAAGCACCTGAACCGCCTCATTGAAGTGGTCAAGGTCGTGGACCTGACCGAAGGCAGCTTCACCGAACGAGAGCTGATGCTCATCAAGGTGCGGGCGGTGGGCAAGGAGCGCGAGGAGATGAAGCGCATGGCCGACATCTTTCGCGGCCGCATCATCGACGTCACAGAAAAAAGCTACACGATCGAGTTGACTGGTGACACCGGCAAGCTCGACGCGTTCCTGCTCGCCATCGACCGCGCGGCGATCCTGGAAACCGTGCGCACCGGTGCCAGCGGCATTGGCCGTGGCGAGCGGATCCTGAGAGTCTGAAGCGCTGACCCTGCTGTCCTAACCCCCAATTTCAACGGAGAGAACCCATGAAGGTCTATTACGACAAAGACGCCGACCTGAGCCTGATCAAAGGCAAAAACGTCACCATCATCGGCTACGGCTCGCAAGGCCACGCCCATGCGCAGAACCTGAGCGACAGCGGCGTCAAGGTCACCGTGGGCCTGCGCAAGGGCGGCGCTAGCTGGTCCAAGGTGGAGAAGGCGGGCCTGAAGGTCGCCGAGGTTGCCGACGCGGTGAAGAGCGCCGACGTGGTGATGATCCTGCTGCCCGATGAACAGATCGGCGCCGTTTACAAGGCCGACGTCGAGCCGAACATCCGCGCTGGCGCGTCGCTGGCCTTTGCGCACGGCTTCAACGTCCACTACGGCCAGGTCATGCCGCGTGACGATCTGGACGTGTGGATGGTCGCGCCCAAGGCGCCTGGCCACACTGTGCGCAACACCTACACCCAGGGCGGTGGCGTGCCGCACCTGATTGCGGTGCATGCCGACAAGAGCGGCAAGGCGCGCGACATGGCGCTGAGCTACGCTGCGGCCAACGGCGGCGGCAAGGCCGGCATCATCGAAACCAATTTCCGCGAAGAGACCGAGACCGACCTCTTCGGCGAACAGGCCGTGCTGTGCGGCGGCACGGTTGAGCTCATCAAGGCCGGCTACGAGACGCTGGTGGAAGCCGGTTATGCGCCCGAGATGGCGTACTTCGAGTGCCTGCATGAACTCAAGCTCATCGTCGATCTCATCTACGAGGGCGGCATTGCCAACATGAACTACTCCATCAGCAACAACGCCGAGTACGGCGAATACCTGAGTGGGCCCAAGATCATTACTGACGACACCAAAAAGGCCATGCAGCAGGTGCTGAAGGACATCCAGACCGGCGAATACGCCAAGAACTTCATCCTGGAAAACCGCGCCGGTGCACCCACGCTCTTGAGCCGCCGCCGCCTGACAAGCGAACATTCCATCGAAGTGGTGGGTGAAAAGCTGCGCGCGATGATGCCGTGGATCAAGGCCAACAAACTGGTGGACCGCAGCCGCAATTGAGTCGGCCCTTTCAGGCGCGCTATCCTCAACCCAATGATTGAAGAGCCGAAGTCCTCAGACGACGATGCCAGCCCGCGCGCTGTGGTGCCGCCCCGGCGCCGCGGCATCTACGTGCTGCCGAATGCCATCACGTTGGCGGCGCTGTTCTCGGGTTTCTACGGCATCGTGATGGCGATGAATGGGCGTTTCGAAGCCGCCTGCATCGCCATCTTCATTGCGGCGGTGCTTGACAGCCTGGACGGCCGTGTGGCGCGCATGACGAATTCGCAGAGCGCCTTTGGCGAGCAGATGGACAGCCTGTGCGACATGGTCAGCTTCGGCGCCGCGCCGGCGCTTATCGTCTATATCTGGGCGCTGAAGGATCTCGGCAAACCCGGCTGGATACCAGCCTTCGTGTACATCGCGGGTGCGGCGCTGCGGCTGGCGCGCTTCAACGTCAATATTGCTGTTGTTGACAAGCGCTTTTTCCAGGGCCTGCCCAGCCCCGCTGCGGCTGCCATCGTGATGAGTTTGATATGGGTGATGGACGACGCAGGCATCCGCGGCGCATCG
>JANNGN010000631.1:0-2426 GCA_031403895.1 Rubrivivax sp.
CTTCGTCGGCTCGTCGCCATAACGGCGCATGCTGCCCGGCACATAACCACGGCCCTTTTCGACCTTGATCTGCATGTCGAGCTTGCCGCCTTGCGACAGGTGCGCAATGACGTGCTCGGGGTTGATGATTTCCACGTCGTGTGGGGTCTGGATGTCGCCCGCCGTGACAGCGCCTTCGCCCTCTTTGCGCAGCACCAGCGTGACTTCGTCGCGGTTGTGCAGGCGGAAGACCACGCCCTTCAGGTTGAGCATGATGTGGACGACGTCTTCCTGCACGCCATCGATGGCCGAGTACTCGTGCAGCACGCCGGCGATGGTGACTTCCGTAGGGGCATAGCCCACCATTGACGACAGCAGCACGCGCCGCAATGCGTTGCCGAGGGTATGGCCGTAGCCGCGTTCGAAAGGTTCGAGCGTGGCTTTGGCGCGGTGGCCGCCGAGCGGTTCAACCTGGATGGCCTTGGGTTTCAGAAGGGTGGTTTGCATGAATGTCTTTTGTTCCTGTCATTACCCTCGGTTCGTTACACCGATAAGGCTGATGGACCGCGCCGGGTGAAAAACCGTCACTCCGCACCCGACACGCGAAGCAACAAGGAAAGGGCGCAGGCCTTAGGCCGAACCGCCCGCTAGTCGTTCTTATCTCGAGTATAGCTCGACGATCAAGGCTTCCTTGATTTCTGCACCGTACTGGTCACGGTCAGGCACCTTCTTGAAGACGCCTTCCATCTTGGCGGCGTCCACCGCCACCCAGTCGGGCAGGCCGATGCCCTGCGCGAGCTTGAGCGCATCGACCACGCGCAATTGCACCTTTGACTTGTCGCGCATGGCCACCGTATCGCCGGCCTTGACCTGGTACGACGGGATATTGACGACCTGGCCGTTGACCATCAGCGCCTTGTGCCCGACGAGTTGCCGCGCTTCAGCGCGGGTGGAGCCGAAGCCCATGCGATAGACCACGTTGTCAAGCCGCGTTTCCAGCAGCGCCAGCAGGTTGGCCCCGGTGTTGCCCTTGCGGCGTTCGGCCTCGGCGAAGTAGCGGCGGAACTGGCGTTCCAGAATGCCGTACATGCGCTTGACCTTCTGCTTCTCTCGCAATTGCAGGCCGAAGTCGGAAGTGCGCGATCCGCTGGTGCGGCCGTGCTGGCCGGGCTTGCTGTCGAACTTGGACTTGTCTGCGATCGAGCGGCGGGCGCTCTTCAGGAACAGGTCGGTGCCTTCACGGCGGGAAAGTTTGGCCTTCGGGCCTAGGAGTCGTGCCACGTTGCGTCCTTGTTAATCTGACGCGGCAAACGCCGAGTTGAGTCGGGTTCCGCGCGAGTCTGGCGTACCAAATGGTCGCTCAGACGGTGGTCTTGAAAGAAACAACCAGCAGACCTTGGATGGCTTGCTGGCCTTCAGGGAAACCAAATATTCTATCCGCCTGCTCAGGCAATGCGCAGTGGCAGGGAGATCAAGCGGCCGCTGCGGAACCCGCTACGCCGGGCCGCCTGCGGTGCCCCCTTGGGGGAGGCGCCGCAGGCGCTACGGAGGTGGTCAAATCCTGCGGCGCTTCTGCGGGCGGCAGCCGTTGTGCGGGATTGGCGTCACGTCGCTGATCGAATTGATGCGGATGCCCAGCGAGGCTAATGCACGCACGCTCGATTCGCGGCCCGGGCCGGGGCCCTTGATGCGCACGTCCAGGTTTTTGATGCCCTGCTCCTGCGCCGCGCGGCCTGCCACTTCGGCGGCCACCTGGGCGGCGAAGGGCGTGCTTTTGCGCGAACCCTTGAAACCTTGGCCCCCACTGGACGCCCAGGCGAGTGAGCTGCCCTGACGGTCGGTGATGGTAATGATCGTGTTGTTGAACGACGCATGCACGTGGGCAATGCCGTCCGCAACATTCTTGCGGACTTTCTTGCTGACGCGGCGCGCTGCGGTGTTGACGGGTGCTTTGGCCATGTCTTGACTCTTTCAGTGTTGCTTAGGCTCTAGCCGCTTACTTTTTCAGCGCGGCTGCACCCTTGCGCGGACCCTTGCGGGTGCGGGCATTGGTGCGCGTGCGCTGGCCGCGCACGGGCAGGCCGCGGCGGTGGCGGAAGCCGCGGTAGCAGCCCAGGTCCATCAGGCGCTTGATGCTGATCGACAGTTCGCGGCGCAGGTCGCCTTCGATCGTTATACGGCCGATTTCCTCGCGGATCTTTTCCAGGTCGGTGTCCGACAGGTCCTTGATCTTCTTGGAGTAGGCAATGCCCGCAGCAACGCAGATCTTTTGCGCGGTGGTGCGGCCAATGCCGTAAATCGACGTGAGGCCGATCTCGGTGTGCTTGTGGGGCGGAATGTTGATGCCGGCAATGCGTGCCATGGTGGTCCTCTGAATCAGCCTTGACGCTGCTTGTGGCGCGGGTCGGTGCAGATCACACGGACCACGCCCTTGCGGCGAATGATCT
>JANNGN010000632.1:0-2830 GCA_031403895.1 Rubrivivax sp.
CAGTACGAGTCAACTTTAGTGCCTCTGGTGGATGCGCCTGCTGGGTAACGCGCCTAACGTTGGTTGTGGTTGCCTGTTGCAGGCTGTCCACTTGTCCATTCGCGCCGACATCGAATCCAGCCCAGTCACTTGAAGGAGCCCCACCATGAAAACCAAGGCCCATCACAGGCTGCCGCGCCGCGCGGCGTGGTCGGTGCTCTGCGCCGCGCTCGCATTGGTCGCCTGTGGCGGCGGTGGCGTTGTTGATGCTGCGGACAGTGCGGCCACCGCCACTGCCGCCACTGGCACCACCACCACTGCCAGCCCAACGCAGGCCGCCGCAAAGTCGCGGCTGCTGCTGGCTGAAGACGGTCTGGTCTTGCAGGCCACACCCCACAGCGTGCCAGCGGATCACGGCGCACGCACGCGACCGGGCCTGTATGCGCAACGTGAACAAGCCCTGCAACTGGAACGCACGCTGCGCGGCGCCGTGATCTGGGTCGATGTCGCCTGTTGTGGCACCGAGGGCGCCGACCTCGGCGTGCTGATCGCCTTCGGCATGCAGGCCGCCGGCAACCTGCCCGCCAGCGTGCCGGTGTTCGTCGGCGGCGCCGATCTGCGGCTGGCGGCCAGCGTCGTCAACCGGCTTGCGGATGCCGGCTTGAGCCGCGTTTTCCTGCTCACGCCAGTGCGCCCGCCGGGGACCGCGTGAACGGGCTGCAGCCGGCCCTGCGCCGCAGCGTGCTGCTGCGGTTGCTGCCTTTGCTGCCGCTGCTGCTGCTGCTGCTGCTGTTCGGCGGCTGCACGCAGACGCCATTGCGCACGCTCGCGCCGGCGGATGAGCCCGGGCTGCCTTTGCTGCTGAGTGCGCCGCGCCCGCGCGTGGCGCTGGTGCTGTCGGGCGGCGGGCTGCGCGGTCTGGCCCACCTGGGTGTGCTGCGAGTGCTGGACGCCCACGGCCTGCGGCCCGACCTGGTGGTGGGCACCAGCGTCGGCGCCATCATCGGCGGCGTCTATGCTTCGGGCGTCAGCGCAGCGGCGCTGCAGGCGATGCCGGTGGCGGCCGAACTCGACCCCTGGAGCAGCCTCTTCGTGACACCGGACGAACGCAGCGCCGGGCTTGAAGCGCTGCTCGGGCGCACGCTGGCGCAGCGTCGCCTGCAGGACTTTCCGACCCCCTTCGTGGCCGTGGCGACAGCCCAGCGCAGCGGCTGCCTGATGCTCTTCGGCGCGGGCGACGCCGCGCGCGCCATCGTCGCGTCGTCGGCGCTGCCCGGCGCATTGGCGCCGGTGGCCATCGCGGGCCAGACCTATGCCGATGGCAGCCTGGGCGCGCCGCTGCCGGTGCGGGTGGCGCGTGCGCTGGGCGCAGAGATCGTGATTGCCGTTGACACCACCTTCCACGCCGAAGCCACGGTGCCCAGCGGTCTTGTCAACGCGGTGTTCCATGCCGGCATGGTGATGGCCTACAACCTGGGCGCTGCCGACCGCGACACGGCAGACCTGCTGCTGCAGCCCGCTTTGCCACCGGTGTCCGAAGTCACGCTGGCGAACCGGCAGCGCGTCGCGCAGACGGGTGAGCAGGCCGCGCTGCGGCAGCTGCCCAGGCTGCGCGCCCTCTTTGCGCGCGGGCTTGGCGCGCTGCCGGCTGCGCGCCAGGCTTTGCCGCTGGCGATGTGCGCGCCGCTGGACGCGCAGGCCGCTGCCGGCCTCAGCCGATCAACAGCGCCCTGAAGTCATTCACATTCGTGAAGGTCGGCCCCGGCGCCACCAGGTCGCCCAGTGGTTTGAAGAAGTTGTAGGCGTCGTTGCGGTCCAGGAACTCGGCCGCTTTCATGCCCAGCGCAAGCGCGCGCGCCAGCGTGCTGGGGGTGACGATGGCACCGGCGTTGTCTTCCATGCCGTCGATGCCGTCGGTGTCCGCCGCCAGCACGTGTACGCCGGGTTCGCCCTGCAGCGCGATGGCGCAGCCGAGCAGGAATTCGGTGGCGCGGCCACCGCGGCCTGAGCTGCTCTTCACCGTGACGGTCGTCTCGCCGCCCGACAGGATCACGCAGGGCCGCGCAAAGGGCTGGCCACGCCGTGCCACCGCGCGCGCCAGCGCGGCCTGTACCTTGCCCATTTCGCGGCTCTCGCCTTCCATCTCGTCGCTCAGGATGTGGGCGTCGATGCCGGCTGCACGCGCGACAGTGGCGGCGGCTTGCAGGCTCTGCTGCGGCGTGGCGATGAGGTGGACTTGATGGCCGGCGAAGGCCGGGTCACCCGGCTTCGGTGTCTCGAACGCGCCGCTTTCCAGCCCGGCGCGGGCGGCGGTCGGCAAGTCGATGCCGTAGCGCTTGCAAATCGCCAGTGCGTCGGCGCAGGTGCTGGCGTCGGCCACGGTGGGGCCGCTGGCGATGACCTCGGGCGCGTCGCCCGGCACGTCGCTGATGAGCAGCGTCACCACGCGCGCCGGTGCGCACATCGCGGCCAGCCGGCCGCCCTTGATGGCGCTCAAGTGCTTGCGCACACAGTTCATCTCGCCGATGGCGGCGCCGCTCTTCAGCAGCGCCTGGTTGATGGCCTGCTTGTCGGCCAGCGTCAGGCCCGGCGCGGGCATCGACAGCAGTGCCGAACCGCCACCGGAAATGAGGCACAGCACCAGGTCGTCGGCCGTCAGTCCCTGCGTCAACTGCACGATGCGCGCGGCGGCGCGCTGGCCGGCTTCATCGGGCACTGGGTGCGCGGCTTCGACGACTTCGATGCGGCCCGCGTTTTTTTGCAGGACGGCCTTGTAGGCCGGTGGCACATGCCCGTAGCGCGTCACCACCAGGCCGCTGATCGGCGCGTCGGCGGGCCACAGCGCGTCCAC
>JANNGN010000633.1:0-2528 GCA_031403895.1 Rubrivivax sp.
GCCCACCATGCGCGTGGTGGGGTAACCCGGCGTAGTTGCTTCCGCTCAATCAACCAAAAAATCGCGCGGCTTGACGTCGAACTTGACGCCGTTGCTGATGAGGTCACCCACCAGGCCGCGGTCGAGAAAGGTTGCGGTGCTGCGCAGGCGCTTGTCGTCGGTGGTGACGGCGATGATCTCGGTGCCACCGCCCGGGTTTTCTTGCAGCGTGACGGCCTTGACGCGCTTGCCGCGCACTTCTTCGAGGAAGTCGGAATAACCGATCTGGTTGCCCAGCGTCGCACCACGGTCGAACTGTTTGAACACTGTGAACAGCACGAGTGCAATCACCAGCCAGACAGCGACTTTTGAAAACCATTGATTGTTCACCGCGGCTCCTTATTGCAGTTCAGCGGTACGGCACATCGGGCCCGATGTGCCGGACACCACGGTATATGGGGTTGATTCTAGGGCAGTCAAGGGCCGCCATGACCCTCGTGCAAGCGGGGCAGAGAGCCGGAAAAGCGTGTCGAGTCCACGTCAATTGCAACGACTTCCCCTATGCAGGCACGCACCCTATCGCGATTTGAGTCCCATGCCGACCAGGAAGGTCTCTGAGGACTTGTCGCGCGAAGCCTTGGGCTTGATCGGCTTGACGACGCGAAAGGTGTCCTTGAACAGCTTCGCCAGCTGGCTGTAGCCGCTGCCGTGGAAGGTCTTGCACACGAGTGCGCCGTCGGGCTTCAGGTGCAGGGTGCAGAACTCCACCGCCAGCTCCACCAGGTGGGCAATGCGCGCGCCGTCGGCCACGTCGATGCCCGACAGGTTGGGCGCCATGTCCGACAACACCACGTCCACCGGCTTGCCGTCGAGCGCCGCCACCAGTTGCGCCGACACCGCGTCTTCTCGAAAGTCGCCCTGGATGAACTGGATGCCCTCGACGGGCTCGAAGGGCAGCAAGTCGAGCGCGATGATGGTGCCGTTGAGTGCCCCCACCGCCGCGCCAACGGGTGCGAACCTGCGCCGCAGGTATTGGCTCCAGGCACCGGGCACGCAGCCCAGGTCCACCACCACCTGGCCCGGGCGCAAGAGGCGCAACTCTTCGTCGATCTCTTTCAGCTTGTAGGCGGCGCGGGCGCGGTAGCCGTCGCGCTTGGCCATCCTCACGTAAGGATCATTGATGTGCTCGTTGAGCCACGCCTTGTTGATCTTCTTGCTTTTGCTGATGACCTTCATGTGCAGCCGATAATACGGGCATGACCGCGATCCACCTGACCCCTGCCGAACGCAAGGAGCACCGCTCCAGCGCCCACCATCTGGACCCGGTCGTGATGATCGGCGGCGAAGGCCTCACGCCCGCTGTCGAAAAGGAAGTGGATGGCTCGCTCAGCGCCCACGGCCTTGTCAAGGTGCGAGTCTTTTCCGACGACCGCGCAGCACGTGAAGTGATGCTGGCCACGCTGGCCGACAAGCTGGGCGCCGCGCCCATCCAGCACATCGGCAAACTCATCGTGCTGTGGCGGCCGATTCCACCGAAGGAAAAGACCGAGCGCGAAGACCGCCAGCCCGGGCCGCGCACGGTGAAGATCGTGAGCTTTTCGAAGAGCGGCAACCACCGCGCCACGGTGAAGAAAATCAAGGTGTTCGGCAATGAACGCGTGGCAGCTGGCGGGCAGATCAAGCGTTCCAAGCGGCGCGTCACCAGCGTCAAGAAGAAGGCCCAGGGTCAGGGCTGAAGCCTTGCGGTCGGCGGGCAGGTTGCGCGCCAGGCGAGCGCCAGCACAAGGCCGGTCTTGACGATGTAGAAGGCGGCGCTGAGCGCGTGCAGTTGCCCGAAGCTCAGCGGCCCTTGGCCAGCGCGCGCAGCTGCCATCAGGGGCTGCAGCGCAAAGTACCCCGCCACGGTGCAGAACAAGGTGCCCAGACACAGCACGATGCCAACGCTGAACTGGGGCCCTTGCGAGAGGCCGGCCGTTTGCCGCGCTGCCAACCGCTCCAGGCCCAGCAGCAGCACGCCCAACGCCAGGCTCGTGTAGGCCTCTTGCGCCAGCATGCGCCCCGCCACACGCCCGGCATCGGCTGGGGCCAGCAGCGCAAAAGCTGCCGGTGTTGCGAGCAGCGCCACGCCAAGAAGCAAGCCGACCCAGAGGCCCGGCAGCAGGCGGCGAAATCGGTCCGGCACGCCGCGCTCAGGCGTAGCGCACGCCCATGATTTCCCAGTGCTTGATGCCGCCAGGCGCCTGCACCTCGGCCACGTCGCCGGACTCCTTGCCGATCAGCGCGCGTGCGATCGGGCTGCTGATGGAGATGAGGCCCAGCTTCAGGTCGGCTTCGTCGTCACCGACGATCTGGTAGCTGACCTTGGCGCCGCTGTCCTGGTCTTCCAGGTCCACCGTCGCGCCGAACACAACCTTGCCATCCGCGTCGAGTGCCGAGGGGTCGATGACTTGCGCCGCCGCGAGCTTGGAGTCCAGCTCCTTGATGCGGCCTTCGATGAAGCCCTGCTTGTCCTTGGCCGCTTCGTATTCGGCGTTCTCCGACAGGTCGCC
>JANNGN010000634.1:0-2077 GCA_031403895.1 Rubrivivax sp.
CGCTGTCGCATGAGCGCTACTGCTCGGCCAGCATCATGCTGGCCAAGACGGCTGAGATCACGACCAGTTTCGAGATCGTCGAGCCGGCCGCCTGAGGCTGCGCTGCAGGCTGTGCATGCGCACCGCCTCAGATGCGGTGCGCCACCGTCGTCATCACGCGCGCCGCGCTGCGCATCACCCAGGCCACGGGCGCCGGCAGTGGCTGGCCGCCAGCGTCTGCGGCCTGATCGGCGTGACGCGCTTCATCGTCCTTCATCGCCGCGACGATCGCGCGTGAGCGCTGGTCCTCGGCGGGCAGCCGATCCAGGTGCCCGGCCAGGTGCTGTTCAACCTGCCGCTCGGTTTCGATCACGAAGCCGAGGCTCGCGCCGTCACCCAACCGGCCAGCCAGCAGGCCGATGCCGAAGGCGCCTGCATACCAAAGTGGATTGAGCAAACTGGGGCGGCTGCCCAGCTCATCCATGCGCTGCTGTGTCCACGCCAGGTGGTCAGTCTCTTCACGCGCCGCCTGCTGCATCTGCAATCGCAGGCCGTCGCTGCTTGCGGTCAGTGCCTGCGCCTGGTACAGCGCCTGGGCACACACCTCGCCGACATGGTTGACGCGCATCAGCGCCCCGGAAAGCTGGCGCTGATTGGCGTCAAGCATGTCCTCGGACATGGAGCCTGTTGCAGGGTAAGGACGCGCCGCATGCACCGCACCGAAAAGGGTGCGCAACGCGTTGTCCAGACTGGTCAGCAAACGATCGGGGTAATCCATGAGGCACCAGATTAACCCAAGCGACTCACTGGCTTTGCCAGACCGGTGTCTCGTTGTTGTCAGACAACACGCTGGCCACTTTTGAGGGGCAAGCAATGGCAATGGCATCAGTGGTCTGGTGCAATACGGCAACTTCCGATGAGGAGGTTGGCCTGATATGCCCCTCGCCGGGCAGCCCACCCGATCGGGACCTCTAATTTAACCCTGGAGATAGACGCTATGAAAAAAACCCTGCTTGCTTTGGCAGCACTCACCGCTTTTACGGGCGTGGCTTATGCCCAGTCGTCAGTCACGCTGTTCGGCGTGGTTGACTTGGCCGCACGAAACACCAAGAACGGCTCCCAGTCGATCAAGTCGCTGACGTCCGGCGGCAATGCAACCAGCCGCTTGGGTTTTCGTGGCGTCGAAGATCTGGGCGGCGGTCTGCGTGCCGGTTTCTGGATCGAAGGCGATGTTGTTCCCGACACGGGCACCGGCAGTGGCACTGGCGGCGCAATGACCTGGACGCGTCGCTCCACCGTCAGCCTGATGGGCGGTTTCGGTGAAATCCGCCTTGGCCGCGACTACACACCGTCCTTCTGGAACCATGTGATCTTTGACCCGTTCGGCTTCATTGGCGTGGGCGGCAGTTCGAACGTGCTTTCGACGCTGGGCTCCGGCGCCGGCACGCTGGTGCGTGCCAACAACACGATCGGATATTTCCTGCCGGCAATGGGCGGTATTTACGGTCAGGTCATGGTCGCGGCTGGCGAGGGCGTCACGAGCCCGTGGAACAAGTACTTGGGCGCCCGTATCGGCTACGCTGCTGGCCCGGTGAACGTTGCGGTGGCCTACGGCAAGACCGAGCGCGGAACGCTGGCCGACTTCAAGGACATGAACGCTGGTGCATCGTACAACCTCGGCTTCATGACCCTGATGGCCCGGTACTCCAAGACCGAGGCCGGTTCGGTCGATCAGACCAACACGGAGTTCGGGGTCACGGTGCCGTTGGGCGCCGGCACGTTCAAAGCTGCGTACATCAAGGCCAGCGGCACGGGAAGCACCTTCGACGCCACACAAATGGCGGTGGGCTACGTGTACGACCTGTCCAAGCGGACCGCTTTGTACACGACCTTCTCCCGCGTCAACAACGACGGCAATGCAGCCACCGGAGCCCGCTTCACTGCGGGTGGAGCCGGCCCTGCATTCACCGCAGGTGGGCTGACTTCCACCGGTTACGAGTTCGGCCTCCGCCACTCGTTCTAATTTCGGCAACGTCCGCACAAGGCGTTTTGCGATCTTCGAAAGGCCGCCTCCGGGCGGCCTTTTCGTTTGAAGTCC
>JANNGN010000635.1:0-3341 GCA_031403895.1 Rubrivivax sp.
CACCAGCAGGCCGACCTTGGTGCGGTTCAGCACCCACAGCAGCAGCGCGAAGACCAGCAGGCCCACCACCACCGCCAGCAGCCGGTACTTCTCGATCGCGGCGTCGCCGAAGACGAAGCTGCCGCGCAGCGCGGTGGGCAGTGGCAGCGCCTGCTGCTGCGGGCCCCAGATGACCTTGATGATCTCTTCACCGACGATCATGCCGCCCATGGTGATGAGGATCTGCTTCAGGTGCTGGCCATAGACCGGCCGCACGATCACGCGCTCGAATGCCAGGCCCAGCGCGCCGGCCACCGCCATCGCCGCCAGCATGGCCAGGAAGATGACGCTCAGGTTCAGCAGCAGCTTGTCGGACTCGACCCACGCGCCCATGCCGCCCATCACACTGGTGGCGACAAAGGCGCCGGCGGCGATGAACACGCCGTGGCCGAAGTTCAGCACGTCCATCAGGCCGAACACCAGCGTCAGGCCCGAGGCGATGATGAAGACGATCAAGCCCATCGCCAGCCCGGCCACCGTGAGCGTGACCCAGGTGGAAGGCGAGCCGATCAGCGGCAGGCCGATGGCCGCCACGCCTGCCAGCAGCGCCAGCGGCTTCCAGTCGAACTGGGCTTTGGGAACGGCGGCGGTGTTCGTGGTTGAGTTCACGAGTGCACTCATGGATGCGTCGCCAGCGACAGCCCCAGCAACCGCTGCTGCAACGATTCGTCGTCGGCCAGCCCGGCCATCGCACCGCTGTGTACGACGCGGCCGTTGTCCATCACCGCCACGCGGTCGCCCAGCGCCTGGGCCACCGCGAAGTTCTGCTCCACGAGCAGGATCGTCGTGCGCTGCGCCTTCAACTCGCGCAGCGCGGAGATCAGGTTCTGGATGATCGACGGCGCCAGGCCCTTGCTGGGCTCGTCGATGAGCAGCAGCGCACGCGGTTCGATGATGGCGCGCGCAATCGCCAGCATCTGCTTCTGCCCGCCGCTGAGCTTGCCTGCCGGGTAGAGCCAGAATTTCTGCAGCGCCGGGAACAAGCCAAAGACCCACTGCAGCCGCGCCGCGTCCAGCTCACCCGCATGGCGCGCGGCGCGCGCGGCCAGCACCATGTTGTCCTGCACCGTCAGGTCGCTGAAGATGCCCATGCTCTCGGGCACGTAGGCGATGCCGAGTTGCGCGATTGCCGATGTGGCGTGACCCTGGATCGCCTGGCCTTTGAAAGTGACGCTGCCTTTGGACGCCGCCCACAGGCCCATGATCGTGCGCAGCGTGGTCGTCTTGCCGGCGCCATTGCGTCCCAGCAGCATCGTCACCTGGCCCTCGGGCACGGCCAGGTCCACGCCGTGCAGGATGTGGTACGCGCCAATGTGCGTGTGTACGCCCTGCAGTTCGAGTAACGCGGTCACGCCGGCTCCTCGGCGACGATGCCCAGGTAGGCCTGCTGCACCACCGGCAATGCAATCACTGCGGCCGGCTCGCCGTCAGCCACCAGTTGGCCGTTATGCAGCACGATGATGCGGTCGGCCAGTTCGCGCACCACGTCCATCTTGTGTTCGACGAGCAGGATCACGATGTCCTTGCGGCGCTTCAGTTCGCGGATCAGGTCCAGCAGCACCGGCACCTCATCGACACTCATGCCGGCGGTGGGCTCGTCGAACAGGTACACCCTGGGATCGAGTGCGATCAGCAACGCCACTTCGAGCTTGCGCTGGTCGCCGTGCGGCAGGCTGGCGGCCGTGGCATCGGCCTTGTCAGCCAGGCGCACCTGGGCCAACAGCGCCCGCGCTTCGTCTATCCACTCGCGGCGGTCAGACCACACGCGCAGCAGGTCGAGGCCAGCCCAGAGCCCCACACTCGCGCGCCCCTGTTCACGCGCCTGCACCGCAAGCCGCACGTTCTCCACAACGCTCAAGTTCGGGAACAGTTGCGTCAGCTGAAAGGCCCGTCCCAGCCCACGCCGCGTGCGCAGCGGCGCTGCCAGCGCGGTAATGTCCTCACCGTTCAGGCTCACGCTGCCCTCGCTCGCAGGCAACTGCCCCGAGACGAGGTTGAAATACGTCGTCTTGCCCGCCCCGTTCGGCCCCACGATGGCAGTCAGCGTGCCGGCTTCAAAGCGGCACGAGACGTGGTCCACCGCCACGTGGCCGCCGAAACGGACCGTGAGGTCGCGCGTTTCAAGCATGGGCAACAAGCGAACGCAATTCGTGCTCCATCAAGCAGACGCTGCGGAACCGGCTTTGCCGGGCCGCTGGGGTCGCCCCCCCGTGGGGGAGGCGGCGAAGCCGCTCCGGGGGGTTACCTCTTGTTCCTGATGGGAATTTGCAGCTCTTCAGCCTTGATGACGCGCACCAGTTCCGGCACGCCCCAGGCAAAGGCCGGGTCGTTCTTGATGCGGAAATGGAACATGTCCTGCATCGCCTGGTGGTCTTCCTTGCGGAAGGTCATCTTGCCCTTGGGCGTCTCGAAGCTCAAACCTTCCATCGCCGTGATGAGCTTGTCGGTGGTGGTGTCGCCCTTGGTCTTTTTCAGCGCCTCCACGACTGCAATCGCCGCGCTCATGCCGCCTGCGGTGAAGAAGTCGGGCGGCGCCTTGAACTTGCTGTAGTGGTTGGCCACGAGCCAGGTGTTGACGGGGTTCTGCGGGAGGCCGAAGTAGTAGTACAGCGCGCCTTCCATGCCCTCGAACTGCTTGTAGGCCACCATCGCCGGCAGGATGTTGCCGCCGGTGGCAAGCTCGATGCCGTAACGCTTTTTCAGCTCCAGATCGGCGATCTTCGAGAACGGCGTCGGCGCGCCCGACCAGCCCACCGAGATGTACTTGCGGCCCGGCTGGTCCTTCAGCTTGTCCACGATGCGTTGCAAGCCAGCCGTGAAGTCGGTGGTGCCAACCGGCAGGTATTCCTCATGAACGATCTTGGCCTTCTTCATGAAGTCCTTGGCCGCTTTCACACCGTCGCGGCCGAAGGCGTTGTCGTTGGCCAGCGTGGCCACCACATTGCCGGTTAGGTCCATGGCGGCGGCGTTGGCGGCCGCGTCCTGCGACGAGTTGCGGCCGGTGCGAAAGATGTACTTGTTCCACTTGTCGCCGGTGATGCTGTCGGCCACGGCCGGCTCCACCAGCAGGATCTTCTTGTATTCCTCGGCCACCGGCAACATGGCCAGCGCGACCGGGCTGGCGGTGGGGCCGACCGCAATATCGACCTTGTCGTCGGCATACGCTGCAGCCAGCGCAGCCTTGCCCACGTCGGGCTTGCCCTGGTCGTCTTTTTCGATCACGACGAGCTTGCGCCCGGCGACCATCAAGGTGCCGCCAGTGGCGTAATCCAGGCCCATGTTGAAGCCGACGATGGTCTGCT
>JANNGN010000636.1:0-6445 GCA_031403895.1 Rubrivivax sp.
GCGAAAGGCTTGGCCAGCGCCTTCAGCAAATCGCGCCGGGCACCTTCAGCATCGGTCACGACGCGGGCGTCGGCGCGCAGCCACACGGCCGGCAACAGCGCGTACGGCGCGCCGGGCGCCAGCAGTGCTTCGGCTTCGGCACGCAGCGGCTCGACGCGCGCATCGGCGCCGATGGCCGCCAGCAGGCGCGCGCACAGCAGGCGCGCTTCGCGCCGGTCGGGCGCGCCGTCCATCTCGTCGGCGGCCGTGATGGCGGTCTGCGCGAAGACGATCGCGTCGCCGAGCTCGCCATGGATCTCGGCCACCACCGCCGCCGTGAACGCCGTCAGGTGGCGTGCTTCGGCATCGGCGTTTGGAAACGAGGCGGCGCATTCCTGCTGCACCAGACGAGCGGGCGCGGCCTGGCCGTCATCGACCAGCGCCTCGCACAGGTTGGCAAGATTGAGCGGCAAGTGGCTGCTGTGCATGGTCTTCCTGGAAATCGCGCACGCCTCTGCCAGGTGCGCAAGCGCCAGCACCCGGTCGCCCAGTGCGCGCGAGACAAACGACCCTTTCGCGAGTGCGCTGCCACGCTGGGGCGATCCGGTGTCGTCGCGCACTGCGGCCAGCGCCTGGTCGCGCAGCACCACGGCTTCGTCGAGCCGGTCGAGTTGCGTCGCAGCCGACGAGCCAGCTGCCGCCATCATCGCTACCGCCTTGTCGATGCCATGCCGCCGCGCAACATCCAGCGCAGCGCGGTACTTTTCGAGCGCATCGGTTTTGCGGTCCAGCTCCAAGGCGGTGAACGCCGCGCACGAGAGGGCGTGCACGTGATATCGACCATCTGGCGGCTCGAACTCGCGCAGGGCGCGCAGCGCATGCTGCTCGGAAACGGCAAACTGGTGCTCGTGCGATGCCCGTTCCGCCAAATGCATCAAGGCCCGGAAGCGCGCCTTCGACGAACCCGTTGCACCGACCTTGTCGAGCAGCTTGCGCGTCAGCTCACGGCCCTCCTCATTCATGCGCCCGAGGTTGGTTCGCTCGATGGCACGGCCGTGCAAATCGAAGGCACGCTCTTCGTCGGCGGTCAGCAGGGCCGCACGCTCGAAATGCGTGATGGCTTCACGGTGGGCATGCAAAGCCACCGCCGATTCGGCAGCGCGTTCCCAGGCCTGCGACGCCAACTCGGCCATCCCCGCCTGCTGCCAGTGCATGGCAATCCGCGCCGGCGCCGCGTGCAGCGGCTCCAGCGCCGCCGCCAGCTTGCCGTGCAGCAGGCGTTGCCGCTCCGGCGACATGGCCGAGCGGATGGCCATGCGAACCAGCGCATGCACGAAGCGGTAACCGTTGCCGGCGCGATCGACGACGTGCGCGGCAATAGCGCGCTCGATACCGTCGAGCGCCTCCCAGTCGCTGAGCGCGGTGGCGCCCTGTATCTCGGCGAGCGAACTGCCGTCTTCGGCCAGCGCCGCCGTCTCCAGCACGCGCTGTGCCGCCGGGCCGAGCCGGGCCACGCGCGCGCGCACGGCGTCGATAACGCTGGCCGGCAGTGGCAGCTCGGAGTAGTCAGTGGTGCTGCTGTCATAGCGCGTGCTCCAGCCTTGCCCGGGCTGCGCCCGCAGCTCGCCCGACTCGAACAGCGCCCGGATCGTCTCGAGCGCGAAGAACACGTTGCCGCCAGTGGCGGCGCCGAGACGGGCTGCGAAGCGCACGCCGCCTGCGCTGCCAGACAGGCGCTGCACCAGCTGCAGCATCGACCAGTCGTCGAAGGCGCCCAGCGGCAGGCGGGCGAGGTCGCCGTCGTTGCCGATCGCTTGCAGCGTGGCCACCGCAGCCGCGTTGTCGCCCAGTTCCGGGCCGCGCGCGGTGGCCAGCACACGCGCCATCGTGGCCGGCTCCTGGCGCTGCCGGCGCGCCAGATGCGCCAACAGCTCAAGGCTCGACGCGTCGGCCCAGTGCAAGTCGTCGAACAGCACCCAACGCGGCCCGCCCGACGCCACGGCCAGCGCCTGGGCGATCGCCTCCAGCAAGCGCGTGCGCGCCACTTCGGGCGTCGCTGCAAGATCGGCGCTGCTGGCCTGGTCGGCGAGCTGATCGGGGAGCAGCTCGGGAAGCAGGCGGCCCAGGTCGCGACGCCACGTCATGTCGAGGTTAGCGAAACTGGCGCCCACAGCAGCCTGGCGCAACGCGTCGGCGATCGAATGAAAAGGTGTTGACGAGGACATCTCGGTGAAACGCACCCGCACGACGGGCGCTGTTTCGCCGCCGCTCACACCGCCGCTCTCAACGCCGCACTCAACGCCGCACTCAGCGCCGGCGCGGCGCCACGCTTCCAGCGCAAGCCGCGACTTGCCGACGCCGGCTTCGCCCTCGATGAGCACGACAGCCTGGCGCAGCGCCGCGATGGCCGTCAACTCACGCTCGCGGGCGACGAGCGGGACCGCCGCCAGGCCAGTGCCTGGCGCGAAGGGCGCTGACTTCGACGCCGCCGCAGCGCCCGCTTGGACCTCAGAAATCGATGGCGGCAGGTGCGCACGAATGCGTTCGGCCAGCAGCCGCGTCTCGGGCAGCGGCTCGAGCTGCAGTTCGTCGCGCAGCATCTGCTCGCAACGCGCAAACAGTTCCAGCGCCGCCGTGCGCTCACCGAGTGCGTCGTGCAGGCGCATCAGTTCGCGATAGCTCGCTTCCTGCAGCGGGTCGTCGTCGAGCAGTTGGCCGTGCGTTGCCAACGCGGCGCGCAGATCACCGCCGGCTTCGAGCGCGCGCACGTACACGGTCGCGGCGCCACGCCAGTCGCGCTGGAAGCGCTCGCGACGGCTGCGCAGCCATTGCTCGAAGCTGTCGGCGTCGTCAAGCGCCAGGCCGTCGCAGAACACGCCGCTTCGCAGCGCGAGCGCCGACGCCAGCTGTCCGGTGACGACAGCGCGCTGAAAAGCGTCCAGGTCGTTGTCAACGCCGACAAGGCCGACGCTGTCGTCGTCGGCCGACAGCGCATCGTCAAGGCCGGCGGCGCGCAGCCGGTGCAGCGCGCGGCGCAGGTTGCGGCGCGCAGTGGCTTCGTCCAGGCCGCCCCAGAACAGATCGGCCAAACGCGCTCGCGGCGAGCGTCCTTCGATCGACAGATAGACGAACAGCGCCAATGTCTTGCGCACCGGCAGCTGCACCTCACGGCCGGCGCGCAGCACCCGCGGTACGCCGAACAGCGCGACGTGGATCATCGAGTGGGACATGTCATGCCGTCGTGCATCACAGAACCATCATAGGTGCGCGACCTTGCGGTGCAGGTCAGCAGATCGGGATGCTGGCTGTTGGAGCGGCGGCTCAGTGCGCCAGCCGCAAGCGCAATTCAGCACGCGCCACCTTGCCCAGCGCCGTGCTTGGCAGGCTCGCCATGAAGACCACCCGGCGCGGCAGCTTGAAGCGCGCCAGGCGTTGCGCCAGGGCCGCCAGGATGGCCGCTTCATCGACGTGCTGGCCTTGCTGGCGCACCAGCACCAGCACCGGCACCTCACCCCAGCGTTCGTCGGCCAGCCCCACCACGGCGCAGTCTGCGACGCCGGGCATGGCCGCCACCAGTTGCTCAATTTCGGCCGGGTGGATGTTCTCGCCACCCGAGATGATGAGGTCGGTCTTGCGGCCGACGACTTCGATGAAGCCGCCTGCGTGCTGCAGCGCCAGGTCGCCGGTGTGGAACCAGCCTTCGTCGTCGAAGGCAGGCTCGCTGCTGCGGTGATAGCCGCGCATCAGGTTGGGCGCCTTGAGCAGGATCTCGCCGTCCTGCGCCAGCCGCATCCGCACGCCCAGCGCTGGCCGCCCCGCCATGCCGGCATGCGCCATTGCCTCGTCGGGCTTGAGCACGACGGACACCGGCCCGGTCTCGGTGGCGCCATACACCTGCGCCACCGGCACGCCACGCGCATGGAAGGCGTCAATCAATGCACGCGGCACGATCTGCGAGCCGCTGTTGACAAAGGCCAGGCTCGACAGGTCGGCGCCGGCCCAGCGTGCATGGTCGATGAGTGCCTTCATCACGGCGGGCACCAGCAACGTCGTGGTGGGCCGCCATGTGGCCACGGCGTCGAACCAGGCGTCGGCGTTGAAGCGCGGGTGCAGCAACACTTTTGCGCCCACGGCCAGCGCCGGCAAGGTCTGGATGCACAGGCCGCCGACGTGGAACAGCGGCAACACCGACAGCACGCGGCTCTGCGCGTCCAGCCCCTGCGCCGCAATGGCCGCCAGCACGCCCGCCTGCAGGCCGGCGCGGGTGTGCATCGCGCCCTTGGGTTCACCACTGGTGCCGGATGTATAGACAAGCAGCAGATCGCCGCCGTGAACCCCATCCGCCGCGCCGGCTTGCGGGCGTGCGATGGCCAACACTTCAGCGGCCAGCTTTTGCGCGTCAGGCGTGCCCATCAGGTGGCCGGCACCGGCATGGCTGACGATGTGCGCCAACTCCGCCGCCGCCAGCCGCCCGTTCAAGGGCAGCAGCACGGCACCGAGACTTTCACAAGCCACCAGCGTGGCCAGCATGTCCCAGCTGTTGAGGCCGAGCCAGGCAACGATGGCACCGCGCTGCACGCCGTCGGCCTGCAGGTGCTGCAGCGCCGCGACTGCCAGGACCGGCGGAACCAGGCGGTCGAACACCGTCTTTGCCCCGGCTGCCTACTCGATGGCTTCGTCGCGCTCGCCGGCTTCGTACAGGCATTCGCGGCCCAGACGATCCAGGCAGAGTTCTGCGGTCAAGGGCAGCATCAGGCTGCCGCAGCGCGCGTCGCGGTACAGGCGCTCCAGCGGCAGGCTCTTCAGCATGCTCTGCCCGCCGCAGGTGCGGATCGCCAAAGCCGCCAACGCCTGCGCGTTTTCCATGATCGAGTAGTGCGCCGCGTACAGGCGCATGCGCGTGTCCTTGTCGGGGTCCACTTGCGCGTCGCGCGCGTTTTGCAGGAAGAGCGCGCGCGTCTGCTCCAGCTTGACGCGCATCTCGGCCACCGCGATCTGCTTGGTGGGGTACATGCGGCGCTTCACGGGTGGCATGCCGGGCACCTCGGCGCGCAGGTAGGCCACGGTGAAGTCATAGGCCGCCTGCGCAATGCCCATGTAGGTGGGCGACAGCGTGGTGAACATGTGCGGAAAGCGCGTCACCACCTGCCAGTTCAAACCCTCGGGCAGCAGGCGCGCGGTGTGCGGCACGAACACATCGTGCAGCAGCAGCGTGCGGCTGACGGTGCCGCGCATGCCCAGCGGGTCCCAGTCGCCGACGATGCTGACACCGGGCGCATCGGCAGGCACCGCCAGGTACAGCGAGTCGCGTTGTGTGGCGGCGGGTTTGTCCAGCGTACACAGCACCCCGTAGAAGTCGGCAGCACCCGCCAGCGACGCGAAGATCTTCTTGCCGTTGATGACATAACCCCCTTCGTTTCCAACATGCACGGCTTTGGCCAGCGTGCCCCATGGCGCCTTGCCGGCCGCTGCGGCGCCGCCCTCACTGAAGGGCTGCGAATAGACCTTGCCGCCCTGCACGATGTGGTGGAAGTGCAGCGCGCGGTTGTGCTCGTGGCTGGCGCGCTGCTCCGCCGTCATGTCGAGTGCGTCGGCGACAAAGCCGCTCCACATGCAAGAGCTGACGTGCATGTTCCATGACAGCGCGGTGGCACCGCAATGGCGGCCGATCTCTGCCGCCACCATGACGTAGGTGGCGAAGTCGGCACCCAGTCCGCCGTAGGCTTTGGGCACGCAGATGCCCAGCAGGCCGGCTGCGCGCAAGTCCTGGTAGTTGTCGAAAGGGAAGGTGGCATCGCGGTCGTGCGTGGCCGCGCGCGGCGCGAACTTGTCGCGGCCGAGTGTGGCGGCCAGGTCGATCAACTCGCGCTGCTGCGCGGTGAGCGTTTGTGGGTTGCCGGCGATGTGCATGGCGCTTGACCTCAATCGGTGGCGAAGTGGCGGTGCAGGAAGGCCAGCACCGCAGCGTTGAAGGGCGCTGGCGCTTCGACATTGGCGATGTGCCCCGCGCCGGTCAGGCAGTGGTAGCTGCTGCCGGCGATGCGCGTGGCCATGCGCTGCATCACGTCGGGCGCGGCGGTGCGGTCGTGCGCTGCCGCCAGCAGCAACGTCGGCACGCTGATCTGCGCCAGCGCTGCGCGGCGGTCGAAGCCGGCGATGGCGCGCAGCGCGCTGCGGTAGGTGGCTTCGGGCACGCGGGCCATGACATCAAGCGCCATCTGCAGGGCCGCAGCCGGCGCCTGCGGCGACACCAAACCCGGCACCAGCTTCTTCGCCATGCCGGCCATGCCCTGGCCCGCGTCCAGCGGCGCCAGGCGCTCGGCGATGAACTGCGCCTGCCAGGCGCCGTCGGCCTTGCCGAAGGACGCGCTGGTGCAGGCCAGGATGAGGCCTTGCATCTGCTGCGGATGGCGCGCGGCCACCTCTTGCGCCACCATGCCGCCCATGCTGTGGCCCAGCAGCACGG
>JANNGN010000637.1:0-6084 GCA_031403895.1 Rubrivivax sp.
GCCGGCTTCGGTGGGCGTGGCGATGGCGGTCGTGATGCCCGGCAGGCCGCCCATGCTGCCCAGCACCAGGAAGATCAGCACGGCCGACGGGATGATGCCGCGCAGGCACTTGATGACCAGCGCCGGCCCCGCCAGCGTGCGGGCTTCCTTGGGCACACCGGGCACGTGCGACGGTGCGATGCGCGACACCAGAAAGGTGTAGAGCAGGAAGATCAGCACCTGCAGGATCGACGGCCCCCAGGCACCCTTGTACATGTCGCCCACCGGCTTGCCGAGCTGGTCGGCCAGCACCACCAGCACCAGTGACGGCGGCACGAGTTGCGTGATGGTGCCCGACGCCGCCAGCACGCCAGTGGCGTAGCGCATGTTGTAGCCCCAGCGCATCATCACCGGCAGCGAGATCATCGCCATTGCGATCACCTGCCCGGCCACGGTGCCGGTAACGGCGCCGAGGATGAAGCCGACGATGATCACCGAGTACCCCAGGCCGCCGCGCACGGGGCCGAAGAGCTGTCCCATCGAATCGAGCATGTCCTCGGCCAGCCCGCACTTCTCAAGGATGGTGCCCATCAGCGTGAAGAAGGGGATCGCCAGCAGCAGGTCGTTCGACAGGATACCGAACACGTTCAGTGGCAGCGCCGACATGAACGAAGCCGGGAACCAGCCCTGGTACACCGCGAAGTAGCCGCAACCGATGCCCAGGGCCGAGAGTGAAAAAGCAACCGGGAATCCGATCATCAGAATGATGATCAGCCCCACGAACATCAGTGGGGCAAAGCTCTCCATGCTCATTGCAGCGGTCTTTCGTAGTGGAATTCGCCGTCGTATCTGTGCGCCAGCCAGGCCACGCGCTTGATGGCCTCAGAAATGCCCTGCAAGAGCATGAGCGTGAAGCCCAGCGGCAGCAGCAACATGGCGGGCCAGCGGATGAGGCCACCGGAGTTGCCCGACATCTCGCCCGTGGTGAACATCTGCACGAACAGCGGCCACGAGAAGTAGATCATCAGCACCATCGCCGGCATCAGGAAGAAGACAAAGCCGAACAGGTCCACCACGGCTTGCATGCGGCCCGGGTAATGTCCATAGAACACGTCCACGCGCACATGTTCGTTCAGCCGCAGCACCTGCGACGCGCCCAGCATGACGCAGGCGCCAAACAGGTACCACTGGATCTCGAGCCACGAGTTGGAGCTGTAGTTGGCCAGGTAGCGCACCATCGCATTGCCGGCGCTGATCACGACAGAGGCAAGCACCGCCCACTTGGCGACTTCTGCAAAACGATCGTTGATGCCGTCGATCACACGCGCGAGCCGCAACAACAGGTCCATCGGTAGCCTCCGGCGTGTTTGGCCCACGCGCTATAGGGATGAATGTAGCGGCCAGCACCCGAATCGGCACTGAACAGACGGGTGGATTCGGGTAAGCCCGTGGTTAAGGAGACCTGGGCCCGAGGTGACTTGCGGTGGCCTGCGGCAAGGCGGCGTGGAGCGCAGTGGCTCAGGCGCCGTTGGCGGCGGCGTACAGCCGCGCCGAGCGCGTGCCGCTGCGGCAGAAGGCCAGCACCGGCTGCGGCAGTTCCTGCAGCAGGTCGGCAAAGGCAGCGATCTCTGCGGGTGACTGGTAGGCCGGCCCCACCGGCAGGAAGCGATAAACGAGCCCGGCCGCCAGCGCCGCAGCTTCGATCTGGGCGCTGGTGGGTTGCTCGGGCCCGGCTTCAAAGTCGGGCCGGTTGTTGATGACGCTCTTGAAGCCCAGGCGCGCGGCCTCGGCCATCGCGTCGGGTGAGAGTTGCGGCGCCACCGCCAGCGCGGGGGTCAGCGATCTGAAGGGGAGGTTGCTCATGCTGTTCAGTCCTTCAGCTCGAGAGTGCGGCTTTCACTGCGGCCGAAACCAGGCCCATCTCGGCCTTGCCCGCAAAACGTGCCTTGGCGGCGGCCATCACCTTGCCCATGTCGCCGGCGCCTGCAGCGCCCAACTCGGCGACGAGCGCGCCCACGGCCGCCTTCACCTCGTCGGCCGACAGACGCTGCGGCAGGTAGGCTTCGAGCACCTTGACCTCTGCGGCTTCCTTGTCCACGAGGTCGGTGCGGCCGGCCTGCGTGAACGCGGTGATGGAGTCCTTGCGCTGCTTGAGCTGCTTGTCCACGATGGCCACCACGGCGGCGTCGTCAAGCACGATGCGCTCGTCCACCTCGCGCTGCTTGCAGGCCGCCAGCAGCATGCGGATGGCCAGCAGGCGGCTGCTGTCCTTGGCGCGCATGGCGGCCTTCATGTCTTCGGTGATGCGGTCTTTCAGGCTCTGCGTGGTCATGATGGACTCCAGCAATGAAACAAGCCCGCTACGGCGTCCCGCGCGGGCTTGTCGATGTCAGGCGTGGGGAGCAACCAACGGCAAATCGCCAGCGGGTCTGTACCCGGTGGGCTCAGTACAGCTTCTTCGGCAACTGCATGCTGCGCACGCGCTTGAAGTGGCGCTTGACGGCCGCAGCCTTCTTGCGCTTGCGCTCGGCGGTGGGCTTTTCGTAGAACTCGCGGGCGCGCAGTTCGGTCAGCAGGCCGATCTTTTCGATGGTGCGCTTGAAGCGGCGCAGGGCGACATCGAAAGGCTCGTTCTCTTTGACGCGGATCGTGGTCATGTAAGTCGGGGTCCCGAAAAAATGGTGCGTTCGGTGTCTTGCAGGTCGGGAGGATGCTTCTGTTCCGCGCGCTTTTTATGTGCGTTGCTCTCATGCGCTTTTATGTGCGCTTTTACGAGAGATCAGAAGTTCGGGGCAGTCACTGCAGGATCGACACGCTGGTTTGCCAGCAAAGCCAGAAATTATAGCCCGAGTTCGCCGCCGCCGGACCATTCACGACGTTGGGCTGCCACGAGCCCGCGCCCTCAGGCCGTCAGTTCCAGCGAGGCAGCGGGACGCGACAGCAACGCCACAGCAGCCACGATCTGCGCCGCCTGGCGCGCCAGCGGCGGCGGCACCGGGCGCATCCCGCTCAGCACTTCCTGTACATAGACGGCAGTGTGGGCGGCATCGGTTTCGTGCGGCAACAGAGGCAGTGCGGTCAGCACGCCATCGTGTGCGGCCAAAGACAGGTCGGGCCGCAGGCGTCCACCCAGCCAGGTGTCAATGCGCGGTTGGCGGCGCGGGTCGGCCACGGGTTCGCCTTCGGTGCCGCGCAGCAACATGGCGTTGGCGCCGCTGCTTTCGGCCCAGGCCGCCATCAGGGCGCCAAATTCCGGATGGGTGTGGTTCACCAGGCGCAGCGCCGGTGCCCCGACCACGGGGTTGAGCATCTTGGCCACCGTGTGCCCGGGGCCACGCACACCGAGGGCCTGCCGAAAGTCCAGCAGCGTCTGCAGCGCGGGGCACAGCAGTGCCGTCGGCACAAAGGCGGGTTCACGGCGTGACCATGCGCGGTGGATGTCGGTGGCCTGCTGCGCCGGCGGCAAACCCAGGTCATGCAGGATGCTTGCGCTGCTGACGCGCCCGCTGACCGTCACCGGCCCATGAACCAGCACATGCAGCCCTTCGCGAGCCAGCCACAGCGCCAACAAGGGCGTCAGATTGGGCAGCTTGCGCGAACCGTTGTAGGACGGGATCAGCACCACGGGCCTGTCGCTTGGCACTGGCGTACACCACGCGTGGACGGCGGCAAGAAAGCCGCTCAGCTCGGGCAGCGTTTCGCCCTTCATGCGCATGGCAATGAGAAAGGCCCCGGTCTGCGCTGCCGATGCGTCGCCGGCCAGCACCTGCCGCATAAGGTCTTGCGCCGCCTCGCTGCTCAGCGAACGTGAGCCGGCGGCGCCGCGGCCGATGTCCTTCAGATAAGCGGCGATGCTCATGCGAGTCTTGTCTCCTGGCTGCGGCTTTGCAAGATGTGGGCCCATCGGCACGAACAGAGACTGTATGCCGCTGCCGGCCTGCGATCAGATGCAGTCGCAGAAGGGCGATTGCACACCGTCTTTTCGTCGCGCTGCCGGCGTCAATCTAGGGGCGAGAATGAAACCCTGACTTGCCGTGCCCACCTTGTCCCACCAATATAGGGCGCGCATTGCAGTTTGGTGCAACCCGGACCGGGACCGCACGCCCGATCGACTGCCTGGCCCTGTATGAGCCCAAGCTCGAACACCATTGACAATTCGACACTGGCTGGCCCTGATTGGGGTGCAGCCCTGGCGTCGGCGCTGCCTGCCTTCGTGCGGCAGCAGGGCGGGCTGTTGGCCGTGAAGGACGCCGACACGGGCCGCTATGTGCATGTCAGCGAGGCGATGGCGGATTTCCTGGGCCAGTCGCGTGCTGCAATCACCGGCCGCACCGACGCCGAGATCTTTGACGTGTCGATCGCCACTGCATTGCGGGCGGCCGAACAAACCGCGCTTGCCCATGGCGCGCCGCTGCTGAGCGAGCACCAGTTCGAGTGGGCTGGCAGCCGGCGCGACTTTTCCGTGCTGCGCGTGCTGGCCGCGCTGGCCGCGCCCGCTGCGGCCGCAACGCCCGCAACCCCAGGCAAGCGGTGGCTGACCGCCATCTGGCTCGACAAGGCCGGTGAGCGCCTGCGGGAACAGCAGCTGCGCAGCGCGCTTGCGCAGATTGAGCAGCAGCAGCATGCCAACGAACGCCTGCGCCGCGAAATCGCCGACCAGGCGCTGCGCGACCCGGCTTCCGGACTGCACCGTCGCGCCCACTTTGAAGACCAGTTGCGCCGCGAAGTGGACTTGTCCACGCGCGAGCACCGCGAGTTTTCAATCGTCTTCATCGAACTCGATGCGCCCGGCCCCAAGGTGCTGGCGCTGGGTGCAGCAGGCGAGCAGTGCGTGCTCGAAGCCATGGGCCGGCTGCTGCGCAGCGGCACGCGTGCGATGGACGCCTCGTGCCGCTACGAAGACCGCCGCTTTGCGGTGCTGCTGTCGGGCGTGGGCCTGGCCACCGCGCATGCACGCATGGAAGGCCTGCGCCGCAAGTGCGCGACCCAGATCGTGGTGCATGAAGGCCAGGAACTCGGCTTCACCGCGGCCATGGGCGTGGCCAGCTTTCCGCACACCGCCAACACGCAGGACGGGCTCATCGGTGCTTGCGAATCGGCTTTGGCCGAGGCCCAGCGCCGTGGCGGCAATCACCTCACGCTGGCGGCCATCCCTTTCGAGTCGAGCTGATTCGCCCGCGCTGATGGAGCGGAATCATGCAAAGGCCTGGCGCAGCATGCTCGCCGCCAGGGCCAGCAGCATCACTGCAAACAGGCGCTTGAGCAGCACCACGTTGATCGTCTGCGCCACCCTTGCGCCCAGCGGCGCCAGGCTCATGCTGGCGGCCGCCACGATGGCCAGCGCCGGCAGGTAGAAGTAGCCAAAGGCACCCGGCAGCGCTGGCGCCAGACCCCAGCCGCTGATGAGGTAGCCCGCAGTGGCAGACAGCGCGATCGGAAAGCCCAGCGCCGCGCTGGTGCCCACCGCATGGCGCGGCGGCACATTGCACCAGGTCATGAAGGGCACCGACAGGAACGCGCCGCCAGCGCCCAGCAGGCCCGACATGAATCCGATGCCCGCACCCACACCTGCGGTGACCACGGCGCCTGGCATCTGCCGCCCTGGACGCGGCTTCTGGTTGCGCAGCATTTTGATTGCGGTGTAGCCGATGAAGATGGCAAAACCCAGCGCCAGGCCCTGGCCTTTCAGCACCGCGAAAGCACCCGCGCCGGCTGCCAGGCCGCCGATCACGATGCCCGGCGCCATGGCGCGGGCGATGTCCCAGCGCACGGCGCCGAGTTTGCTGTGCGCGCGCACGCTGCTGATGCTGGTGAAGAGGATGCTGGCCATGCTGGTGGCAATGGCCATCTTCACCGAAAGGCCTGGCTCCACGCCGCGCTGCGTGAGCAGGATGGTCATGAACGGCACCATCATCATGCCGCCGCCCACGCCCAGCAGGCCGGCCAGGAATCCGACGCCGACGCCGAGCGCCAGCAACTCGGCTACCAACAGCAAAGGGAAGTCCAAGGCTCAGGTCAGCCGGCCAGGCGCGCCAGCACGGCCTGCCACTCTGCCGGCGTGACGGGCGTGATCGACAGCCGGTTGCCCCGCTGCAGCATGCGCAG
>JANNGN010000638.1:0-1667 GCA_031403895.1 Rubrivivax sp.
TTCTTCGTCATTACGCCGACCGCCGCATCGCGGTAGCAGTCGACGACATGGCCAGCGCGCGCGGCCAGCGACAAGAACCACAGCATGTGGCAGGCCGCCAGCGACGCGACGAAGGCTTCTTCGGGGTCGACGGCCGAGGCGTCCGACATCGGCAATGGCACCGACAAGGGCGACGAAGAACCGGCCCACTCGGCGCCGCCGTCGAAGCGCAGCAGGTGCCGGCGGCTGTAGCGCTGGTCGACGAAGCTTTCGTCGGCCGCACGCCGCCAGAGCAGGTCGACGCCGTAGTGGTGCTTGTCCGCAGCGCTCATCCGTTGCTCCGTGCAGGCAGGGGTTCGGGCCTCAGGTTCGGCGAAACCGTTTCGCGCCCGTCGAAGACGAAACAGTTGCCGTGCCAGTGCGGCGCGCCGCGCAGCAGCTCAAGGTAGCGCAACACGCCGCCGTCGAGCTGCCAGACGTTGTCCAGGCCCGCGGCGCGCATCGCCAGCGCCGCCTTCTCGCAGCGGATGCCGCCGGTGCAATACGACACCACGGTGCGGCCTTCGAGCTCGCTGGAGCATTCTGCAAGCGCGCGGGGGAAATCGCTGAACTGCTTCAGCCGCCAGTTGAGCGCGCCGTCGAACCCACCGGCATCGACCTCGAAGCCATTGCGCGTGTCGAGCAGCACCAGCTCGCGGCCGGCGTCGTCGTGGCCGTTATCAATCCAGCGCTTAAGCGTCACGGCATCGACGGTGGGCGCACGGCCTGCGGCAGGCTGGAACTGCGGCTGACCCATGCGGATGATTTCGCGCTTGACCTTCACGCGCAGGAAGCGGAAGGGCAGCGTGTCGCTCCTGCTTTCCTTGGCAACGAGCGAGGCCAGCCGCGGCTCCGATCGAAGCTGCTCGAGCCACTCGCGCAGCCCGGCCTCAGCGCCAGCCACGAACAGGTTGATGCCTTCTTCAGCGAGCAGCACGGTGCCCTTGACGCCGCAGGCCAGCGCTTGCCGATGCAGCGCGTCGCGCCGTTCGGGCAGGCGGTCCAGCGGCACGAAAGCGTAGGCGCTGAGGTTCAGGAAGGGGGCTTGCAAGCGGCAGATTCTATTGAGCGCCGAGGGGCGTCCCTACAATCCCGTCATGTCCTTCGTCCACCTGCGAACCCACACCGAATTCTCGGTCGTCGACGGCACGCTGCGCATTGCCGACGCCGTGGCCGCTGCCCGCAACGACACTCAGGTAGCGTGCGCGATCACTGACCTGTGCAACCTGTTCGGCACGGTCAAGTTCTACACCGCCTGCCGTGCCGCGGGCATCAAGCCGATCATCGGTTGTGATCTCTGGCTCGAGCCTGAAGGCGCGGAAAAACAGGGCAGCCGATTGCTGCTGCTGGTGCAGAACGACGCCGGCTACCTGCACCTGTGCGAACTGCTCGCGCGCGCCTGGACGGGCAACACGCTGCGCGCGCAGGCTCTCGTCAAGTGGGCCTGGCTGCAGGAGTTGGGCGGTGGTTTGCTGGCGCTGTCGGGTGCGGACCAGGGCGCTGTCGGTCAGGCCCTGCTGGCCGGGGATGTCGCGCGTGCCGAGCAACTCGCGGCGCGCCTGTCATCGATCTTCCCGCAGCGTTTTTTCCTCGAGGTGCAACGCGCCGGCCTGCCGAGCAATGCGGCGCATGTCGGCGCGGCGGTGCCG
>JANNGN010000639.1:0-3168 GCA_031403895.1 Rubrivivax sp.
TCGCCGAGCCAGTCAGAACCCTTCACGGTGTCGTAGAAGTGGTAGTGCCAGTTGTCCTCGGCCATGTTGCCCAAAGACGCGCCAATGCCACCTTGCGCAGCCACCGTGTGCGAGCGTGTCGGGAACACTTTCGACAGCACGGCCACGTTCAGGCCGGCGAGAGCGAGTTGCAGCGATGCACGCATGCCCGAGCCGCCGGCACCGACGATGACGACGTCGAACTTGCGGCGCGGCAGCGAATTTGCAGATGAAGCCAGACCCATTTCTACAGTCTCCAGAGCACTTGAACGGCCCAGCCCATGCAGCCCACGAGCCAGACGATGGTGGCCACCTGCAGCGCCAGGCGCAGGGCGACGGGCTTGACGTAGTCCATCCAGATGTCGCGCATGCCGACCCAGGCATGCCAGCCGATCGAGATGAAGACGACGAAGCTCAGCACCTTCATCCACTGCGCGGCGAAGATGCCGGCCCAGCGTTCGTAGCCCAGCGGGCCGCCGAACAGCAACTGCGCCAGCAGCACGACGGTGAAGAGCGCCATCAGCACGGCGGTGATGCGCTGGCTGAGCCAGTCGCGCATGCCGTAGTGCGCGCCGACCACGACGCGACGGGATCCGTAGTTCACTGACATGGGGGTTGCCTCGGGTTTTGCGCCAGGTTCTGCGTCAGGCTTTGCGTCAGGTTTTGCGTCAAACCCAGCCGTACAGTTTGAGGCCAAGCGCCAGCGTCAGCAGCACGCTCAAACCCAGCGTGATGAGCGCCGACGTGTGCCCCTGCTGCTTGCTGACGCTGTGCGTGGCGTCCATCCACAGATGGCGCACTCCCGCAATGAAGTGGTGCAGGAAGGCCCAGATCAGCGCCCACACCACCAGCTTGATCGACCAGGCCGGCAACACGCCAATGCCGGCGTTGAAGGTGCTGCGATAGACCTCGAAGCTCACCTCCGAAGTGACGCTCACGTCAAAGAGCCAGATCAGGAACGGCAGCAGCACGAACATCAGGCCGCCGCTGGCACGGTGCAGGATCGACACCACCCCGGCCGGCGGCAGCCTGTACTTGACGGCGTCAACCAACCGCATCGTGCCGGGTCTTTGTCTTGTCATCTCGGGCATTTTCTTGAGCTCTTGAAGCCGCGTGGAACCGTTTTAGTTTATTGCAATGCAGCAGACTCGATGGGAACGAGCCTAGCTCAGCACGTTGCGGTAATGGTGGGCACTGGTGTGGTACAGCCCGCGGCGCAATTCAACCGGCCGGTCGCCATAGGTGAAGGACAGCCGCTCCACCGACAGCAGCGGCGTGCCGGGCGCCACGCCCAGCAGGCCGGCTTCTTCGTCGCCTGCGGCCACGGCGCGTATTTTTTCTTCAGCGCGGATCATGTGGACCGCAAATTCCGCTTCGAACAAGCGGTACATCGGGCCGCGCCAGCCCTCCAGTCGCTCGGCGCTCAGGCCTTTGAACAGCGTGCCGGGCAGCCACAGGTCGTCCAGCACCACCGGGCTGCCGGCGGCCAGCAAGAGGCGCCGCACCTGCACGGCCGCCTCGCCGCCTTTGAGCACCAGCAGCCGCGCCACCTCAGCCGGTGCGCGCATGCGGCGGCATTCCAGCAGGCGGCGCTGCAGGTCGGGGCTGCTGCCGTCGTCGGGCGTCAGGCGCAGAAAGCGGTACTGGGTGGACTCTTCGGCATGGGTGGCCACGAAGGTGCCCTTGCCCTGGCGTCGCACAAGCACGTTGTCGGTGGCCATCTCGTCGATGGCCTTGCGCACGGTGCCCTGGCTGACCTTGAAGCGCGCTGCAAGGTCCACCTCGCTCGGGATCACCTGGCCCGGCTGCCATTCACCGGCCTGCAGGCGTTGCACCAGCAGCGCCTTGATCTGCTGGTACAGCGGGCTGAAGGACGGCGTGGCAGCGCTTTGTGCAGTGTCGGCGGCGGGCGGCATGGGGTCATTGTCCCGCAAACGGTCTTGCATAAGACATAAGAGTTTAGTCAGCTTGCGATGACTAGAATCACGGCCTGCGGTCCTGCCCCCTCAACTTCTTGCCCTCTCAACCTCTCTCCAGGAGCCCCTCATGACCACCCAGAAACCTGTGCGTGTGGCCGTCACCGGTGCAGCCGGCCAGATCGGTTACGCCCTGCTGTTCCGCATTGCCAGCGGCGAGATGCTGGGCAAGGACCAGCCGGTGATCCTGCAGCTGCTGGAAGTGCCGGTGGAGGGGCCGCAAAAAGCGCTGAAGGGCGTGATGATGGAGATCGACGACTGCGCCTTCCCGCTGCTGGCCGGCATGGAAGCGCACAGCGACGCGGGCACCGCCTTCAAGGACAGCGACTACGCGCTGCTGGTCGGTTCACGCCCGCGCGGCCCGGGCATGGAACGCGCCGAGTTGCTGGCCATCAACGGCGCCATCTTCACTGCGCAGGGCAAGGCGTTGAACACGGTGGCCAGCCGCAACGTCAAGGTGCTGGTGGTGGGCAACCCGGCCAACACCAACGCCTACATCGCGATGAAGAGCGCACCGGACCTGCCGCGCGAAAACTTCACCGCCATGCTGCGGCTGGACCACAACCGGGCGCTCAGCCAACTGGCGGCCAAGACCGGCAAGCCGGTGGCGTCGATCAAAAAGCTCGCGGTCTGGGGCAACCACAGCCCCACCATGTACGCCGACTACCGCTTTGCCACCATCGACGGCGCGAGCGTGAAGGACATGATCAACGACCCAGCCTGGAACAAGGACGTGTTCCTGCCCACCGTGGGCAAGCGCGGCGCGGCGATCATCGAAGCCCGCGGCTTGTCTTCTGCCGCGTCGGCGGCCAACGCAGCCATCGACCACATGCGCGACTGGGCATTGGGAACGGGCGACAACTGGGTCACGATGGGCGTGCCCAGCAACGGCGAATACGGCATTCCGAAGGACGTGATGTTCGGCTACCCGGTGACCTGCGCTGGCGGCAAGTACACCATCGTGCCGAACCTGCCGATCGACGAATTCAGCAAAGGCTGCATCGACAGGACGCTGGCCGAGCTGACGGGCGAGCAGGACGGCGTGAAACACCTGCTTTGAATCAGCGGACGCCAGCGTGACCAACCCGCGCGACATTCTCTTCGGCGCCGGTGAAGCGCCGCCGGCCTTGCCGGTGTGCGACCACTACGCCGGCGTCGAAGTGCGCATGCGCAA
>JANNGN010000640.1:0-4174 GCA_031403895.1 Rubrivivax sp.
GCTGCCATCGCACCGCCGGCAGACAGGCCGGCGATATAGACGCGGGCCGGATCAACGCCGCGCTCGCGCATCACCGCCTGCGTCATGCTGGCAATGACGGCCGCCTCGCCACCGTTGCGGCCTTGGTGGTTGTGCTTGAACCAGTTCCAGCACCGCGAAGGGTTGGCGTTCTGCGCTTGCGCCGGATAGAGCACCAGGAATCCCTGCTCGCGAGCCCGCTCGTTCATGCCCGTGCCGGCGGCAAAGTCGTCGGGGTCCTGGGTGCAGCCGTGCAGCATCACCACCAGTGCTGGCGGGCGGCTGGCGGGCGCGGCCGGCACGTAAAGTTTGTATTCGCGTGTCAGCGCAGCGTGCGTGTGCGAGCCGTCGATGAAGGCCCCTTCGCCTGCGACGGGCTCGAGGGGTCGGGCGTGTTCCGGCACGTCGGCCACACAGCCGTCCAGCACGATGGCGTCCTGCTCGGCCCAGGATGCGGGCGTGGGTGCTGAGTTCGGTGCGGCTGCCGCAGCCGCCGTGGCTGCCGTGGGTGCCATCGGTGCCGTGGCTGAGGGCGTGCGGCTCGGGCCGCCGCGCAGCGCTCGCTGGATGGCTGCTGTGGCGGCGCTCAATTGCCCGCCCGAGGTCAGGCGCGTGGCTTCGCGCATCAGGCGCTGGAACATGGGATGCATGGTTTACCTGGTGGGGTGTTGGATGAGCGGCCGCGTCAACGACTCAGCGCGGCCTTGACGGCGGGGCTGGCGTGCAGCGCGCCCAGCACGTCGATCGATTCAATCGTGGCCAGTGCCAGCTCAGGGCTTACGTCATTGGCGATGGTGGCCAGGCCGAGCACGCGGATGCGCAGCTTCTGTTTGGCGGCCTTCACGGCGCGCAGGTCGGCAGCGCTGAAGTGCTGCAACCCGAGCACCAGCGTCTTGCGCGCCACCGCCTGTTTCACGGCCTCGGCATGGCTGGTGATCTGGTTGCGGATGGCCGTGCGGATCAGGTCGGTGCGGTTGCCGTAGAAGCCTTCAGCCACCAGCAGGTCGATCTGGCCGAGATCGACGAAGCCGAGGTTGATGGTGATCTTTTCGGAATCGGCGGGCTTTGAGGCGGCCGCCACGAGCGCTGTCCTGGTTTTCATACCGCCATCCTATCACCATCCATATGGATGGTTTATGGATGGTCAAGAAACGCTTCTCGGCGTGCAACGGGCGTGGACGGGGCGTTGTTCAGGCCAAGGTCCGCACCGACGCCTCTCGGACCCACTGCCGGGTCTTGGCAGCGGGAATAAAGAGTGCGACTTCAGCAGCCGCGACCACGCCTGCGTCCACGCCTACACCCGCCTTCTGCAACAGCGCCTGACCGCCTTCGTCGATGGCCAGGGCCTTCAGGTGGCCGAACGCGTCGCGCACAAACTGCAGCGCCGCGTCTTCACTGCACAGCGCCTTCGCGCCTGCGGGCGACAGCAACACCGCCACCGCGTCGAACATCACCGACGGTGTACCCGCCAACTGGCCATCCACCGCCATCAGCGTGCCGTCGGCCAGTGTCACGCCGCCCACTTTGGGCGCCACGATCTTGACGCTGGCGCCCGCCGCCAGCGCCGCCTTGCGGATGGCAGACAGCGCCTTGCCGTCAGACCCGTCGTTCAGCAGGATGCCGATGCAGCGCCCTGCGAGCGTGTCCTTCATGTTGCCGATGATCTGCAGTGCGGGCGATGGCTCAAGGTCTTGCACCGGGGCCGCCGCAACAGGCGCTGGGGGCAGCTTCTTCAGCGCCAGGCCAGTGGCCACGCGCTGCGCCAGACCGGCATCGACGTGCAGCAGGTTCGCCACCATCGCCTCGCGCACATGGGGCGTGCCCACCTTCGACAGCTCGAACACGAAGGCTGACGCGATGTGCGCCTGCTCATACGCCGTCTGACTGCGGAAGAACTGGCGCGCCTGGCTGTAGTGGTCGGCAAAACTGGCGGCGCGCACGCGGCCCTTGGCGCCACTTTCATCGGACGCGAATGAGCGAAAGCCGGCCTGCGTTTCACGCGCCGAGTCGGGTGCCAGGGAACTGGGCTCGTAGGCCACCCGTCCCTTCGGCTGCTGCATCGACATGTGGCCGTCGCGCTGCTGGCTGGCAAACGGGCACTTTGGCGCGTTGACGGGCAACTGGTGGAAGTTGGGCGAGCCCAGGCGCGACAACTGCGTGTCGAGGTACGAAAACAGCCGGCCCTGCAGCAGCGGGTCGTTCGAGAAATCGATGCCCGGCACCAGATGCGAAGGGCAGAACGCGACCTGTTCGGTGTCGGCAAAGAAGTTGTCGGGCCAGCGGTTGAGCACCATGCGGCCGATGACTTTCAGCGGCACCAGCTCTTCGGGAACCAGCTTCGTCGGGTCGAGGTGGTCGAAGGGAAACTTTGCGGCGTCGGCTTCGCTGAACAGCTGCACGGCAAATTCCCACTCCGGAAAGCTGCCGGCCTGGATGGCGTCGAAGAGGTCGCGGCGGTGAAAGTCGGGGTCGGCGCCAGCGATTTTGCAGGCCTCGTCCCAGAGCGTGGACTGCAGGCCGAGCTTGGGCCGCCAGTGGAACTTGACGAAGGTGGAGTCGCCCGCGGCGTTGATCAGGCGAAAGCTGTGGATGCCAAAGCCTTCCATCATGCGCAGTGAGCGCGGCAGCGTGCGGTCTGACATCGCCCACATCACCATGTGCGTGGCTTCGGGCGTGAGCGAGATGAAGTCCCAGAAGGTGTCGTGCGCGCTGGCTGCCTGCGGGAAGCCACGGTCGGGTTCCATCTTGACGGCGTGGATCAGGTCGGGGAATTTGATCGCGTCCTGGATGAAGAAGACCGGGATGTTGTTGCCGACCAGGTCCCAGTTGCCCTGCTGCGTGTACAGCTTGACGGCGAAACCGCGCACGTCGCGCGGCGTGTCCGCAGAACCCGAGCCGCCAGCGACGGTTGAGAAGCGCGCGAAGACCGGCGTCTGGGTGCCCACTTCAGTCAGCACCTTCGCGGTGGTGAATTCCGCCAGCGACGCCGTCAGCTCGAAGAAGCCGTGCGCACCGGAGCCGCGTGCATGCACGATGCGTTCAGGAATGCGTTCGTGGTCGAAGTGGGTGATCTTCTCGCGCAGGATGAAGTCTTCCAGCAGCGTCGGCCCGCGCGCGTGGCCGCGCAAGGAATTCTGGTTGTCGGCAATCGACAGGCCCTGGTTGGTGGTCAGCGCGGGGTGTTCGCCGCCAGCCTGCTGGTGCAGTTCGCCGCCAGCGCCAAGGCTGGGCGCAGTGCTGGACGCGGGCGGGCTTTTCTTGGAAGGCATGGCAACTCCTGAGGCACAGTGTTGGCCCCAGTCTGAGAGTCCACGCCCGCTGTCCGTGTAGGAAACCACGCCGCCGCCAGGCAGGCCGCAGCGGGTCTGTTTGTCGGTGTGTTCGGCGCCCGGTCAGCGCCCCGTCAACACGCGCCCGCGCGCTTCAAACAGCGCATGCAGGGTGATCTTGCGCACCTCCGCCTTGCTCTGCTCAATGTGGCTGCGCAACAGCAGCAGCGCCGCATCGGGCTTGCGCTGCATCACGGCGCGCAGGATCTTGGCATGTTCAAGGTAGGTCGCTTCGATGCGGTCGCCGCGCGTGAAGTCCAGCCGCCGCACGATGCGGATGTGCTCGGTGACGTCCCAGTGCACGCGCGCCATCTCTGCGTTGCCCGCAGCGCGCACCAGCGTGGCGTGGAACTGCTCGTCGAGCTCGCCGACGGCGCGTTCGTCGGCCAGCCTTTCGGTCGCGCTCACGAGCCACACACGCTTCAGGTCTTCCAGCGCCAGCGGCAATTCGGCACTCGCACACAGTCGCGCCACGCAGGTGGTTTCCAGCACCACGCGCAGGTCGTAGAGCTGCTCCAGCCGGTTGAAGTCGATCGGCCGCACGAACCAGCCGCTCTTGCTTTCAACCTCCAGCCGGCCCTCGTTGCGCAGGCGGAAAAGCGCCTCGCGCACGGGCGTGCGGCTGACACCCAGGCGCTGCGCGATGTCGGCTTCGCTGAAGCGGTCGCCGGGCACGAGTTGAAAGTCCTGCAGCTGCTGCTTCAGCGCGGCATAGACCTGGTCGGCCAGCAGCGCGCGCGGCTCTGGGCTGTCGTTCCTGGGGCTGCCAACGGCGCGCATGCAGTGGTGTTGATTTCTCAGGCCGCCAGCACCGCAGGCGCGGTGGC
>JANNGN010000641.1:0-7092 GCA_031403895.1 Rubrivivax sp.
TCAGCAGCGTTAGGCGCGCCGCCCCATCGTCCCAGAGCCGGCCTCCTAGAATCGCCCTCGCTCACTGCCCGTAGCTCAACCGGATAGAGCACCAGCCTTCTAAGCTGGGGGTCGGGGGTTCGAGTCCCTCCGGGCAGGCCACGCGTTCGGCCCATGATCTGGATGCGCATACAGTACGGCACCCACCTTGCCGACCGTGCTCGCCGCCCGTGCTTGCCATCCTCCCGCTCAACCCCGAACAGACCCAGGCCGCGACGCATCCCGCAGCTGCGGGGCCGCTGCTCGTCATCGCTGGCGCTGGCAGCGGCAAGACACTCACGCTGGCCTCGCGCCTGGCCTGGCTGGTGCAGCAAGGCGCAGACCCGCAGCGCGTGCTGCTGCTGACCTTTTCACGCCGAGCGGCGGGTGAAATGGCACGCCGCGCAGCGCGCTTGTTGCACCAGTCGCTGGGCATGCCCGCCAACACTGCGCCGCCGGTGCTGCCGTGGTGTGGCACCTTCCACAGCGTGGCTGCACGGCTGCTGCGGGAAGAGGCGCCGCGCATCGGCCTGGCGCCCGGCTTCACGGTGCTGGACCGCGCCGACGCGCAGGACCTGATGGCCCACACGCGCCAGGCGCTGGGCCTGGCCGAGAGCGAACACCGCCTGCCGCTGGCGCCCACCTGCCTGGCCATCCACTCGCGCTGCGTCAACACGCGCCAGGCACTGGCCGACGTCATCAAGTCCAGCTACTCCTGGTGCCTGGGCTTTGAGGCCGACCTGGCGCGCCTGTTCGCTGGCTTCGGCGAAGCCAAGCTGCAACAGCAGTCGCTGGACTTCGACGACCTGCTGCTGGCCTGGTGGCACCTGTCACAGGCGCCGGCCATGGCCGCGCGCATCGGCGGCCGCTTCGACCATGTACTGGTCGATGAAGTGCAGGACATCAACCGCTTGCAGGCCGACATCCTGCAAGCGCTCAAACCGCAAGGCCAGGGCCTGACGGCGGTGGGCGACGACGCGCAGTCGATCTACGCCTTTCGCGGTGCCGAGGTGCAGCACATCCTGGCCTTTCCGCAGCGCTTCAACCCGCAGGCGCGGGTCGTCACACTGACGCAGAACTACCGCAGCACACCGCAGATCCTGCAGGCTTCGAATGCCGTCATCGCACTCGCCACCGAGCGCTTCGCGAAGACCCTGTGGACGGCGCGTGCGGACGGCCTGAAGCCGCGCCTTCTGGCCGTGGCCGACGAGGCCGCCCAGGCGCGCGGTGTGGCCGACGCGGTGCTGGCACAGCGCGAAACCGGCCTGCAACTCAAGCGCCAGGCGGTGCTCTTCCGCACCGGCACGCACAGCATGCCGCTGGAGCTGGAACTGACGCGCCGCGGCATCCCTTTCGTCAAGTACGGTGGCCTGAAATTCATGGAGTCAGCGCACGTCAAAGACGTGCTGTCGGTGCTGCGCTGGGCCGACAACCCACGCGCCACCCTGCCCGCCCTTCGCACCGTGCGCCTGGTGCCCGGCATGGGGCCGGCCAGCGTGCGCCGGCTGCTTGACCACACCGGCGCGCTCGCCGACTTCAAGCCGCCGCCTGCTTCAGCAGTGCCGTGGCGCGCGCTGCTCGACCTGATGCAGCACCTGCGCAGTGCCAACGCGCGTTGGCCCGACGACCTGCAGCGTGTCATGGCCTGGTACCAGCCGCATCTGGAACGCCTGCACGCCGACGCGCGCGTGCGGCTGGCCGACCTGGAGCAGATCAGCCACATCGCGGGCAGCCACCGCAGCCGCGAACGCTTCGTCACCGAGCTCACGCTCGACCCGCCCGAGGCCAGCAGCGACGAGTCGGGTGTGCCGCACCTGGACGAGGACTACCTGATCCTGTCCACGCTGCATTCAGCCAAGGGCCAGGAATGGAATGCGGTACACATTCTGAACGTCGTTGACGGCTGCATGCCGGCCGACATGGCCACCGGCAGCGCAGCCGAGATCGAAGAAGAACGCCGCCTGCTCTACGTCGGCATGACGCGCGCGCGCGACGCACTCAGCCTTTGGATGCCACAGCGCTTTCACGTCACGCAGCAGCGCACGCTGGGCGGACGGCACCTGTATGCGCTGCGCTCGCGTTTCATCCCGGCGGCGTTGCTGCCGCACTTCGACATCGTCGAGCCGAATGCGGATGCAGCAGGCGACGCGGGCGCCGACGCCGACGCCGACGCCAATCAGTCTCAGGCCAGCGCGCCCGTCACGCCACTGCTCGACCTGAAGGGTGCGTTGCGCAACGGCTGGGCCGTCAGCGCCCCGGGCCCACCGGCCGCCAATCGTGGGCAGAATCATGCCTGACCCACCGCCAGCCGAGGCCACCATGTCCGAACCGCGTGCGACCGTCCGCCCTGCCGTCACCGAAGGCGGCGATGCTGCCCAGGTGCTGCGCCTGCTGGGCGCGCGCGCCCACCAGTTGCGCGCCACCACGCGCGCAGCCGACCACTACAACGCGCAGGATCTGCAGTCCGAACGCGACACCGGTTCGTGGCTGATTTCGTCGGCCGTCGGCCTGGCCGAAGACCTGGCCGCCGACATCGACGGGCTGGCCCGCAACGCCAAGGACAGGCAGGCCGAAGCGGCACTGCTGGCGCGCATCTCGCCGCTGCGCGTGCGCGCGCACCAGCTGCATGCGGCAGTAAAGGCTGCTGACCACTTCCTGGACCAGGATTCGCGCGAAGACCAGGACACCGGTTCTTGGCTGATTGCGACGGCGAATGCACTGGCAGTGAAGTTGGCGGCCGAACTGGACGACAGCGTGGCCGGCGTGCGGCGTGGGCCGCAGGACAAGGCGCCCATGACGCCGATCGAGCCGCATGACCCGGCTTTGGCGCGCCGCCTTGCGGCGGCCACAGCGCCTGCACGCGGCACGGCATGAGTTGAGCTGGGTGGGTTGATCGGGCTCGCGGTCGCAGGCCACTGCATGCTGCAGTCGGCAGTCGGCAGTCGGTAGCTGGCAGTTGGCCGGCCGCCTGCCTGTCCCGCAGCCGATTCGTCCCGAATCCGGTTAACTGCCGCGTCGCGATGTTTGCTTCACGCGGCTGACTGTGCTGTGCATGTAGGCCGACTCCGACCTTCGGGCGGCGTCTTCGGAATGCCTTTGTGGTGGCATTCAGGAGTGGCCTGACCCGATGGCGAAACCTACGCTCCAACTCACGTTGCCAGTCCTTTGGCAATGCCAGACGAATCAACCCCCTCTTCAGGAGACGCCATGAGCAGCACACACACTCGATTCGACAGCAAGCCGCAGAGCGAAGACCGCGCCAATCGCGACCCCTTGAGCGGCGCGCCCGGTGCGCATCCCTTTGGCACCGGGATCGGGGCCACTCTGGGTGGCGCCGCAGCGGGCGCCGTGACAGGCACGATGGCTGGGCCTGTGGGCACGGTGGTGGGTGCTGCAGTCGGCGCCATCATCGGCGGCCTGGCTGGCAAGGGCGTGGCCGAGGTCATGGACCCGACGGTCGAGGACGCCTATTGGCGCGACAACTTCAGCACGCGCCCCTACGTCGGGCCCGGTGCCAGCTACGACGACTATGGCCCGGCCTATGGCTACGGCGTCAGCGCCCACGGCCGCCATCCAGGCCAGACATTCGAGCAAGCCGAGGCGAATCTCTCACGCGATTGGTCTGCGGCACGCGGTACTTCTGGACTGGACTGGGCGCGCGCCAAGCACGCCACGCGTGACGCATGGAACCGGGTCAGCGACACCGTAGAGCGTGCCACGCCGGGCGACTCTGATCGCGACGGCAAATGAACACCGGCAGGGCGGCTTGCGCATCTCGCCCTGCAATCTTCCATCTACAAGGAGTTTGAACATGCAGACCAAAATTCTCTTCTCGAGCCTGGCCGCTGTGCTTTTGCTCGGTGCTTGTGACCGGTCACCCACCGTCATCAACACGCCACCTTCAACGGTGGCTGTACCGGTGCCTGTGCCAGGGCCGCAAGGGGCACCGGGCAAGCCGGGTGAGCCCGGCTCAACAACGGTAATCATCGCGCCGCAGGCTGCTTCGGCGCCCAAGTAGCTGGGCGGTCAGCGGCAGGCAGAGCGCCTGCAACGTTTGCCGATGCGCCCAGGGCAGCAATCGACTTGATGGTCGGGGCGAAAGGATTCGAACCTTCGACCCTCTGGTCCCAAACCAGATGCGCTACCAGGCTGCGCTACGCCCCGACGAAGTGCCGCATTGTACGCACCGCCCTGTGCATCAGGACTGGGGCGGTGCTGGCAATTGCAACTGCCGAGCGACTGCCATGCACTGGCGGATGTGCTGTTCACACACGAACTTCAGCGCGGTGAAGGTCAGCACTGCCGACACCGCCTGGCCCGCGAGGGGCACGTACTTGGCGGCTTGCTGTGCCGTCAGCCGCACACCCACCAGTTGCACCAGTTTCAGCACCAGTTCGCGCGTCACCACCTTGCCCACCAGCAAGCCACCACCCGCGCTGATTGCCTTATAGACCACCAGCCGGCGCTCGGGTGCCAGGCGCTCGACCTGTGCCGGCGAGAGGCCGAATTCAGCGCTGATCTTTGGCAGCAGCTGCATCAGCAGGCCGATATCGGTGACCCAGTCCAGGCCTGGCACCGGCACCATGGCCACACCAGCGGCGAACAAAGCGCGCTTGGAGACCTGCTTGCGGCAGCGCTCAGCAATGGTCCGCAATGGCTCGGCGGGCTGCCTGCGCTCGTCGTCCATCACTTCCCAGGTGACAGTGGCCGTGTCGGCACTCATGCGGTGGTCTCCTTCACACGCGTCAGCATGGGCTGATGTTCGCGCAAGGTCTTCAGGATAATGAAAGTGGAAGTGTCACCCAGCAGGCAGAGTTGCGACACGATTCGACTGCGTCCAGGTGCGCCGTATCAGCCACGGCAAGCTCCAGCGCCAAGCTATCTTCGCCGCTGATTTTTGCCGCACACAACTGTCGAAGCAAAGGCAGGTGCGATTGCCAGGCTCCTTTTGCCCCTGCATGGCGCCGTCATGCTTGCCTAAGATTGTGGCCATGCCCAGCTCCACCTTCCCCCGCAGCGGCGCAACAGCCGCGATGCCCGCCCTCATCGTCGCCTGCCTCGCCGCCACCTGGCTGATCTGGGGCTCGACCTACCTCGCCATCAAGTGGGCGTTAGTCAGCTTCCCGCCCTTCTTCCTGATGGGCACGCGCTTCCTGGCCGCCGGCCTCTTGCTGGGCCTCTTCGCAGCCTGGCGCGGCGCGAGCCGGCCCACGCGCGAAGAATGGCTCAGTGCCGCCATCCTGGGTGCGCTGATGCTGGGCGGTGGCTATGGCGCCACGGCGCTGGCGCAGCTCAGCGTCAGCTCGGGCCTGGTGGTCGCCTTCATCGCGGTCGTGCCGGCGCTGGTGGCGCTGGCCGAATGGCCCTACGGCGTGCGGCCGTCGCGCGCGCAGGCGGCGGGCATCACGCTCGGCCTGGTGGGTGTGCTGATGCTGGCGCGTGGGCAAGGGTTCTCGGCGTCGCTGGGTGGTTTGCTGGCGCTGACGCTGGCCTGCACCACCTGGTCGTTAGGCAGTGTATGGGCGCGCCACGGCCTGCCCGGCGGACGCCGGTTGCAGCTGGCGCCGGGTGCCGCAGGCTATGCCAGCCAGATGCTGGCCGGTGGGCTGTTCTTGCTGGCTTTGTCGGTGGTGATGGGTGAGCAGCCTTCGCCGCAGCCCGACGCCCGCGCCTGGGCCAGTTGGGTCTATCTGGTGGTGGCCGGTTCGTTGATTGGCTTCAGCGCCTACATGGTGCTGCTGCAGCGCACGAGTGCGGCGCTGGCGTCGAGCTACACCTTCGTCAACCCGGTCATCGGCCTCGTGCTGGGTGTGCTGCTGGGCGGTGAGGTGGTGAGCGGCTTCGAATGGTCGGCGGCCGGCGTGGTGTGTGCCGGTGTCGTGTTGCTGCTGGTGGCTGCGCGCCGGGCCTAACGCCTGTGTGCAGTGCCCCGAATCGCGTCCAGCGTGCTGCGGCTGGTGCTGACATTCGCGTCCAGCTTCAGGTGCAGCAGCGTCGGCGTGCCGGCTTCGATGGCGCGCACCAGGGCCGGCTCGATGGCGGCCGTGGTGTCGATGAACTCAGCCCGCCAGCCGTAAGCCCGCGCCAGCGCCGCGAAGTCGGGGTTGTAGAGGTCGCTGCCGCTGACACGCGCCGGGTACTCGCGCTCCTGGTGCATGCGGATGGTGCCGTAGGTGCCGTTGTCCACCACCACGCTGATGAGCTTTTTCGCGCCATACCCGGTGGCGGTGGCCAATTCCTGCCCGTTCATCAGAAAGTCACCATCGCCAGCGATGTTGACGACCCAGCGCTGCGGCTGCAGCAGCGCCGTGGCGACAGCCGCCGGCAGCCCATAACCCATCGCGCCCGAGCTGGGCGCCAATTGCGTGCGGCCGTGGTGCTGCAGGCCCGGGTGGCGGCAATAGCGGTGCAGCCAGCCGCTGAAGTTGCCAGCGCCATTCGTGTACACGGTGCTCTCGGGCAGCAAGCGCTGCAGGGCCTTGATCAGCACCGCCAGGTCCATCGGCGCGACCGTCGGCGCCACCAGGTTGGCTTCGTAGTCGGTGCGGGCGCTGGCAGCCAGCGCGGACCACGCGACATCGGCCGACGCGGCCAGTGTCTCCAGCGCCTTTGCGGCGCAAGCCATCGAGGCTTGCAGCAGCAGGTCCGCCGCATAGACGCGGCCCAGCTCTTCGGCACCCGCATGGATGTGTACCAGCTTCTGCACGGGCCGCGGCGCCTGCAGCAGCGTGTAGCCGCCGGTGGTCATTTCACCCAGCCGCACGCCCAGCGCGATGACAAGGTCGGCATCGCGGATGCGCGCCGCCAGCTTCGGATTGGTGCCGATGCCCACGTCACCGGCATAGAGCGGGTGGCGGTTGTCGAAGGTGTCCTGGAAGCGCCAGGCGCAGGCCACTGGCAATTGCCAGTTTTCCGCGAAGCGTTGCAGCGAATTCGCGGCTTCGGCGTCCCAGCCTGAACCGCCGGCAATGACGATCGGGCGCTGCGCCGCCATCAACATCGCGCGCAGGTCGCGCAGGCCACCCGGCGCGGGCCAGGCGCGCACGGGTTCGACGCGCGGCAGCACCGGCGCGC
>JANNGN010000642.1:0-2533 GCA_031403895.1 Rubrivivax sp.
GTCGGAAACTCCATCAGGCGGTCGGCATAGGTCAGCCAGGACACCGCGCCCACGGCCACGTGCGACGCGATCTGGGTGTTGATGAGCAGGGAGATCTGCGCCACCGACACGCCCAGCAAAGCCGGCGCCATCTGGCGCAGCACCTGCCGCACGCCAGGGTGATGCCAGGCTGCGGCAATGGCCCTGGGCCACCAGCCGATGCGCGGCATTGAACCCACGGACACCAGCGCTGCCGCCATCGCCACCAGCTGCAACACGCCGCCCAGCATGACGCCAATCGCCAGCGCGTAGATGGGCTCGATGCCACGCCCGGCCAAGGCCGGTGCGCCCCACCAGGTTGCGCCAATAACGCTTAAATTGAGCAGCACGGGCGTCAACGCCGGCATGGCGAACTTCCGGTGGGTGTTGAGCACCCCTGCGCCCAGCGCCACCAGCGACATGAAGCCGATGTAGGGAAACATCCAGCGCGTCATCACCACCGCGATGTCCATGCGCTCGAGCCCCGAACCCATCGACCACACCAGCACCGGCGCCGCCGCCACGCCAACGATGCAAGTTGCCACCAGCACCCAGCCCAGCACGGTGGCCACCGCATCGACCAGGCTGTGGGTGGCGGCGTCGCCATCCCGGGCCCGCGTGGCGGCCAGCAGTGGCACGAAAGCCTGCGAGAAGGCACCTTCGGCAAACAGCCGCCTGAAGAGGTTGGGGATGCGAAACGCCACGTTGAAGGCGTCGGTGGCAGCGCTGGCGCCGAAGCTGGCGGCGATGAGTTGCTCGCGCACCAGGCCCGTCACCCGCGAGATCAGGGTCAACAGCGACACGGTGGAGGCGGCCTTGAGCAGGTTCACGAATGCGAGGCCGAGGGCGGGCCGGGGCTGGAGGACGGGCGGCAGCCCACCGAAGGCCGCAATTATAGGCAGCCACAGCGCACGCGCCGACTCGCCAACACCCCGCGTGCTACACTTGGCAGGCTAAGCATTCCAGCTTCAAACAACAGCCTCAACCGACCCGGAAAGCCCTTACACGCATGGCCACCTCGACCAAAGCCAAGAAGAAAACCGTCCGCCTCGCCTCGGGCCTCAAGCGCGCGCGCCAGGACGTGGTACTCAATGCCACCAACACCGCATTGCGTTCGCGCTTTCGCACCGTGGTCAAGAACGTGCAGAAGGCCGTGACTGGCGGCGACAAGGCCAAGGCGACCGAAGTTTTCAAATCAGCGCAAGGCGTGATTGATTCAGTAGCCGACAAGGGCATCTTCCACAAGAACAAGGCTGCACGCCTGAAGAGCCGCCTGTCGGCCAAGGTCAAGGCGCTGGCACTGGCCGCCTGATCCGGCACACCACGCACTGAACAAGGGGCTCGCATCGCGAGCCCCTTTTTTCATTGGCCGGCAGTGACACGCCCCTACTGCTTGCGCGCACAGGCCGCGTCCGGCAACTCGCAGACCTCGGCCACCTGCAGCTGGTTGTCGCGCGCGAAGTTCATGACGAACTCCCAGGCCATCGGCTCGATCCCTTTTAGCGCTTCGCTCACCAGCACGCACTTCACGCCGTCCACCACTTGCGGCACGCAGTAGGGTGAGTAGCCGATGAAGGCGCCAATGCCACCACTGCCGCCGCCAGGTCTGAAGCTCGACATCGCGCCGGCCAAGCGCTCGGCCCAGTCGCTGGGGCGAAAGGTTCGGCCCTCCAGAGTCAGGCCTTGGATATAGAACCGGCGGGGCTTCAGGGCGGTCATCGCGGACGTCTGGGCGTGGCTGCCCGCAGGGTGGACCCACAACGACGGTTGCCGGGCCAGCATCGGTCGCGCGGGCCGCAGGGTGTCTGTATTGTGCTGCGTTGCAGCATGCATGGTTCGTGCCCGGGTTGAAGGTCGTGTTGTGCTTTCGACGCTCACAGGCCCACCTTTAGAATTGCGCTCTGCCGATGGGTGACCAATGCGTCGCTATTCGGCTTTCTGTGCCGCACAAGGAAAACTGCCATGAATGCTCCCAAGCCCGCCGTTGCGATTGCGCTCAATCGCCCGATGCCGCATGTGATGAACACCTACGGCCGGCTGCCGATCGCGCTCTCGCATGGCCGAGGCTGCTGGTTGTGGGACACCGAAGGCCGCAAGTATCTTGATGGGCTGGGCGGCATTGCGGTCAACACCCTGGGCCACGCGCACCCCAAGCTGGTGCCCGCGTTGCAGGACCAGATCGGCAAGATGATTCACAGTTCGAATTACTACGAGGTGCCGTTGCAGGAGCAGCTGGCCGCCAAGCTGTGCGAGCTGTCGGGCCTGTCGGCCGCGTTCTTCTGCAATTCTGGCCTGGAAGCCAACGAAGGCGCGCTCAAGATCGCGCGCAAGTACGGCCACGACAAAGGCATCGAGCGCCCTGAAATCGTGGTCTATGAGAAGGCCTTCCACGGCCGTTCGATCGCCACCCTCTCAGCCACCGGCAACCCCAAGATTCAGCAGGGCTTCGGGCCACTGGTGGAAGGCTTCGTGCGCGTGCCGCTGAACGACCTGGCGGCGCTGGAAGCCGTGGCGC
>JANNGN010000643.1:0-1710 GCA_031403895.1 Rubrivivax sp.
CCTGACCGCCGTGCTGGCGTGTGTACACCCTGGCGACGAGGTCATCGTGCTCGAGCCCTGCTACGACAGCTACGGGCCCAACATCGAACTCGCTGGCGGCACCGTGGTGCGCGTGCCGCTCACACCCGGCAGCTTTCGCCCCGACTTCGCGCGCCTGGCGGCGGCCATCACGCCGCGCACACGGCTGCTCATCGTCAATAGCCCGCACAACCCGAGCGCCACGGTGTGGACGCGCTCCGAGATTCAGCAGCTGGCCGACCTGCTGGCGCCGACCGATGTGCTGCTGATCTCGGACGAGGTCTATGAGCACATGGTGTTCGACGGTGCGCCGCATGTCAGCGCCGCGTCGTTTCCGGTGCTGGCCGCGCGCGCTTTCGTCGTCAGCAGCTTCGGCAAGACTTACCACGTCACGGGTTGGAAGGTGGGCTATGTGGCGGCGCCAGCGGCGCTCTCGGCCGAATTCCGCAAGGTGCATCAGTTCAACGTCTTCACCGTCAACACCCCCGTGCAGCACGGTCTGGCGCGCTACATGGCCGACCCGCAGCCCTACTTGCAGTTGCCGCAGTTCTACCAGCGCAAGCGCGACCTGTTCCGGGCCGGCCTGGCGCGCACGCGCCTGCGCGCGCTGGACAGCCAGGGCAGCTACTTCCAGCTCGTGGACTACAGCGCGGTCAGCGCGCTGGGTGAAGCCGACTTCTGCCAATGGCTAACGCGAGAAGTGGGCGTGGCAGCAATCCCGCTGTCGGTGTTTTACGAAGGCGGCTTCGAGCAGGGCCTGGCCAGGCTGTGTTTTGCCAAGCAGGACGCGACGTTGAACAGCGCACTGGAACGGCTGCAGCGCCTGTAGCGGCTGCACAGCCGCCAACCAAAGCCAGCCCGCTCAGGGACGTCGCAGCGGCAGGGTCTTCTCGTCCAGCAGGTCGAAGATGCTGGTTGGCCGCTCGGCCGCCGAGACGTCGAAGTCCACCGGGCCTGTAGGCCGGTCATCGGGCGGCATGGTGTCGCGGAAGGCGTCACGTTCCAGGCCCAGGTAGGGCACAGGGGCCGTGCTGCTGAATTCGCCCCCGTCGGCCATCGGCAGCAACAGATCGACATTGCCGGTGTCCGCCGCCTCGCGGTCCAGCAGGTCGCGCGCCAGCGAGTACAAGAACAGAACTTCGCGGTAGGCAGGCAGGTCAAAAAGCTCGCCGCGCGACTTGCGGAAGAGCAACGCTTCAAGCTCGGCCATCGCGTCCAGCGGCCGTGTCCAGACCTGTTGCAGGCGCGGCAGCACACCACTGTAGTCATCGAGGCTGCGGCCATGGCCCAGGTCAAGGCCCCACTCGGGCGCGTAGGCGTTGAAGCGGTGGTTGAAGCGGCCGCGGATGCGTTCGTAGGCTTCGCGCTCGTCGCGCCGGTGGTGAATTTCCAGCAGCTTCAGGTAGGGCAACGGGCTGCCGCCCCCAGTGCTGCGCAGGTGTTCGGTCAGCAGGTCGATGGCGGCGTCGTCCTGCCCCAGCACGACAAAGAATTCGGCCTGCTGTTCAAGGAGGCTGGCGCGGTGCCTCGGGGTCAACCGGGAATTGGACGCGCGCGCTCCGCAGACCCGTTCACCTGCCAGCGCGATCAGCCGCGCATCTGCCTCGTCCCGGCCGGAAACGTTAGGACGGATGTCGTGGAAGCGATCGTCCGGTTCCACAGAGAGACGAAAGGACTCGAGGTATTCGTCCT
>JANNGN010000644.1:0-2760 GCA_031403895.1 Rubrivivax sp.
GACGCCTTCGCAGTCGGCAAAGGCCAGCAGGAAATTGGAGCCCGCGATCTGGCGCGACAGCGTTTCAAGTTCAGCCTGCGCCAGGTGGCGAACAAACTCGGCGCGGTCGCGTCGGCGCGCCAGGTCAGCCGCTTCCACCACCGGCACGGCCAGGGCCGAGTCTGCTGCCAGGCCCACGTCCATGCAACGCGCCCAGCTGTCCAGGATCACGCTGGGTGGCATGCCGTCGGGCGGCAAGGCCAGGCCGCGCGCGCGGATGGCTCGGGCATGCGCGTAGCTTCGCGCTTCTGGGGTGTTCATGAACGGGTCTCCTGGCACCGGTCGTCGCCGGCTGAGCCCACCCAGCCGGTGCTGGGGGGAAGGGGGGTGAAGTCAACAGTCACGCGGCCTACTGATAGCTGCACTGTTTCTGCACAGTCGTTACACCAACTGATGCAAGACTGTACAGGGGCTGGCAAGCGCGCCGCTGCATGTTGCGGGGCGACAGGCGCAATGGCATTCGGGTGTTCCCCAGATGGAATGCACATTGCAAAGGTGAGCAGCCTGCCCACCCGGGCGGCGCTTGAGACCCAATCCAACAGGAGATGACGATGACCCGGTTCCCCACGCTGCGCCTGAAGCCGATCGCAGCCGTAGCAACGCTGGCTGCGCTGAGCTTTGCAGCCGCCTTGCCGGCCGCAGCGCAAAACTTAGAGACGCTGAAGAAGATGAAGGTCGCCACCACCGACCTCAACATCCCCGTGGTGCCGCAGACAGGCCGCAACGCCGACGCCATCAAGGCCAACCTCAAGCGCGTGAAGTTGCCGGCCGGGTTTTCGATCGACCTCTACGCGGTGGTGCCCGACGCGCGCCACATGGCGGTCGCACCCAACACCAACATGCTGTTCGTGGGCACGCGCAAGACCACGGTCTGGGCCGTGACGGACCGCAACAGCGACGGTGTGGCCGACGAGGTCAAGTCCTTCGCCCCAAGCCTGAAGTTCAGCAACCCGAACGGCGTGTGCTGGACGAAAGACGGCTTCCTGATCGTCGCCGAACACAACCGCGTGCTCAATTTCCCGGCCGCCGAATTCTTCTATGAAGGCCCGGACGTGGCGGTGATCGAGGTGGTGGGCCAGGGCAAGCTGATTCCGCCCGATGAGGAGTCCTTCAACCATGGCGCCCGGGTTTGCAGGATCGGGCCCGACGGCATGCTGTACGTGAGCCTGGGCCAGCCGCATAACGTGCAGCCGCGCGACAAGCTCAAGCTCTACACCGACACCGGCATCGGCGGCATGGTGCGCATGAACGCCTTCGACGGCAGCAAGCGCGAGGTCTATGCCACCGGCATCCGCAATTCAGTGGGCCACGACTTCAACCCGAAGGACGGCACGCTCTGGTTCACCGACAACCAGACCGACGGCATGGGCGACGACATTCCGCTCGGCGAGATCAACCGCATCACCAAGGCTGGCCAGTTCTTTGGCTACCCGTGGAAGCAGGGCAAGACGCGCATCACCGACCACGGCTACGACAAAGACCCGCTGCCAGCCAACATCACCGACCCGCAGGTTTACACGGTGGCGCACGCGGCTGACCTGGGCATGGTCTTCTACACGGGCAAGTCGTTCCCGGCCAAGTACCAGGGGGGGTTTTTCTCGGCGCAGCACGGGTCATGGAACCGCACCAAGCCGGTGGGCGCGCAGGTGATGTTCACGTCGCTGAAGGCCGACGGCACGGCCGACAAGACCGAAGTCTTTGCCGACGGCTGGCTTGACGAGACCGGCATCTACCGTGGCCGCCCGGTGGACGTGGCGGTGATGAAGGACGGTTCCTTGCTGGTCAGCGATGACTTTGCGGGTGCCATCTACCGCATCAGCTACACGGCACCCTGAGCCTTTGCTTGCGCCGCACCAGGTTCGCCTGCGGGCGGACCCGGTGCGCGCAGGCGTCATGCAGGTTTGCGCGGGCACGCACGCACGGTGCCCGCGCCTTCAATTTCGTTCGATGGACGTACTGGCATGAAACTTTCTGACGCCATGCGCGTTGCCGTTTTGTTATGCGCCATCGGGCCCTGGGCCGCCGCACACGCCCAAGACGCTGCGCTGGGCCGGCAGAAGGCGGTGCCCTGTGCCGTCTGCCATGGCGCGCTGGGCGTTTCCGTCACACCCGACGCGCCCAACCTTGCCGGCCAGCCGGCCTTGTACGTGGCGACACAATTGCGCGCCTACCGCGGCGGCACCCGCAAACACGAAGTCATGGCCGTGCTGGCCAAAACACTCACCGACGATGAAATCTCCCACCTCGCAGCCTGGTTTGCATCGATCCGTATTGAAGCGCAGGCGCCGCCCTGAAGCGTGGCGTTTGGCCGCGCTGTCGGCGGCGGCAGCGCTGGCCGGCCACGCCACGGCGCAGCCCACCGAGACTGTCGTCATCACCGCCGGCGGCACCGAGCAGCGCGCCTTCGACACACCCTACGCCGTGGGTGTGGTGAGTGCCGCCGAACTGCGCGCCGCCGGCCCCATGGTCAACCTGTCCGAAGCGCTGGCGCGCGTGCCGGGCATCGTCGCCAACAACCGCAGCAACTACGCGCAAGACCTGCAGATCAGTTCGCGCGGCTTCGGTGCGCGCGCCAGCTTTGGCGTGCGCGGCATGCGCCTGTACAGCGACGGCATCCCGGCCAGCGGACCCGACGGCCAGGGCCAGGTGTCGCACTTCGACCTGGCCGGCGCGTCGCGCGTGGAAGTGCTGCGCGGGCCCTTCACGGCGCTGTATGGCAGC
>JANNGN010000645.1:0-1705 GCA_031403895.1 Rubrivivax sp.
CCCAGTGGGACCGCGACGACGGTTTCGATCGGTGTCGTTCGCGGAGCGCGCCCGTCAGTGTGCCCCTGAAATTGGCCCTGGTCGGCATGCCCGGCTGTGGCAAGTCCACGGTGGGCCGCCACCTGGCACGGCAATTGGGGCTGCGCTTTGTCGATACCGACGCGGATATAGAAGCCCGCATTGGCATGCCGATCCGCGACTACTTCGAGCAGCACGGTGAAGCTGCCTTTCGCGACGTCGAGCAGGACGCCATCGACGAGTTGTCCGACCAGCCCGGCGTGGTCCTGGCCACCGGCGGCGGCGCAGTGCTGCGACCCTCCAACCGCGACGCCCTGCATTCGCGCTCGCACGTCTTCTACCTGCGCGCCACGCCTGAAGAATTGCACCGCCGTTTGCGCCACGACACCCAGCGCCCGCTGCTGCAGGTGGACGACCCGCTTCGACGGCTGCGCGAGCTGTACCGCGAGCGCGACCCCCTGTACCGGCGCACGGCACACTTTGTGGTGGAGGCCGCACGACCGTCGGTGCCGGCGATGCTGAGCATGGTGCTGATGCAATTGGAAGTCGCCGGCCTTGTCGATCCGGGGCAGGTGCCGTCAACGATTGCGCCACCAGGTTGAGGCGCAAACACAAGAGCCGCCTCAAGGCCTTCGCCAAGCCCTTCGCCGTGCCCTTCGCCGGGCCCTTCGCCAGCAGCTTCGTCAGAACCCGCGCCGTACACTGGCGCCATGAATCAGCAAGCCTTGCCGCCGGCCCGCCAGGTCTGTCGTGTCCACGTCACCACTGCCAGCCGGGGCTACGACATCCTGATCGGCGCGGGCCTGCTGCACAGCCCAGCCCCCTGGCAGGATCTGCCCCAGGCCCGACGTGCGGTGATCGTCAGCAACCCTGTCGTACACGCGCTGCATGGCGGCGCGCTGCGGCTGGCGCTGGCGCCGCACTACCCGGACATCAGCGAACTGCTGCTGCCCGACGGCGAAGAGCACAAGAACTGGCAATCGCTCAATCTGATCTTCGACCACCTGCTGGCCACCGCCTGCGACCGCAAGACCGTGCTCTTCGCGCTGGGCGGCGGCGTGGTGGGCGACATGACGGGCTTCGCCGCCGCCAGCTACATGCGCGGCGTGCCCTTCGTGCAGGTACCCACCACCTTGCTGGCCCAGGTGGATTCTTCGGTGGGTGGCAAGACCGCCATCAACCACCCGTTGGGCAAGAACATGATCGGCGCCTTCTACCAACCTGCGCGTGTGGTGTGCGACCTCTCGACCTTGCTCACCCTGCCTGACCGCGAGCTGCGCGCCGGCCTGGCTGAGGTCATCAAGTACGGCCCCATCGCCGACCTCGCGCTCTTCGACTGGCTGGAGGAGAACCTGCAAGCGCTGCTCGCGCGCGACCCGGCGGCGCTGGCGTACGCCGTGCAGCGGTCGTGCGAGATCAAGGCCGATGTCGTCGGCCAGGACGAACGAGAAAACGGATTGCGCGCAACCCTCAACTTCGGCCACACCTTCGGCCACGCCATTGAAGCGGGCCTGGGCTATGGCGCCTGGCTGCATGGCGAGGCCGTCGCCTGCGGCATGGTGATGGCTGCGACGCTCTCGGTTGAACTGGGTCTGCTGCCGTCCACGTTCGCGCAGCGCCTGCAACGCTTGATTGAACGCGCCGGCCTGCCGGTGGTGGCGCCATCGATGACTATTGAGCGCTGGTT
>JANNGN010000646.1:0-4269 GCA_031403895.1 Rubrivivax sp.
GCTCGCGCAATATCAATCGGCAGCGGACGACAAGCAGGCGCTGATCGTGGATGCCGGTGCCAACATCGGCGCCAGCGCGGTGTACTTCCACACGCTGTACCCGCAGGCACGCATCGTCTGCATCGAGCCCGAACGCAGCAACTGCACGCTGCTGCGGCTGAACACCGACGGCCTGCCGGTGGAGGTGGTGGAAGGGGGCATCAGCGGCCAGGACGGCCACCTGTTCCTGCAGGACCCGGGGCATTCGGACTGGGGCTTTCGCGTCGGCAGCACGGGTTCGGTGCAGGTGCCCACGGTGTCACCGGCCACGATCCTGCAAAGACACGGCGCCGAGTGCTACCCCTTCATCCTGAAGATCGACATCGAAGGCGGCGAACAGCACCTCTTCGACGGCGGCAACCTGGACTGGCTGACCGCGTTTTCTCTGGTCGTGATCGAGCTGCACGACTGGATGCTGCCCTTCGAGGGCTCGTCCAGCGGCTTCATGGCGGCGATGGGCACAGGGGCTTTTGACATCGTGTTCCGCGGCGAGAACCTGTTCTGCTTCAACCGCCATCTGGCGCGCCACTTGAAGCCGGTGCATGCGCCGGTGGCGGTGCCTGCACCGGTGGCCGCAGCCGTGGCTTTGGCGGCTTGACGATGATGGTGAGTACGCCCCTGCTGATCGACGCCTTCCCCTACAACGGTGAAGAAGTCGCTGCCTTCCGCCTGGCGCTGCTGGACCGGTTTGTGGACCACTTCATCATCACCGAAGCGCGCGAGACTTTCACCGGTTTGAAAAAGCCCGCGCTCTACTTCGAACAGCACGCGGAAGTCTTTGCGAAGTACCGCCACAAGATCAGCTTCCTGGCCATCGACCGCTTCCCGCCGGTGGATGCGGCCTGGAGAGCGGCGCACCCGACGCCGCAGGGTAACGAACATGTGTGGTGGAACGAAGCGACCCAGCGCAACTACTGCCAGGCCGAGGCCTTCCGCCTGGCGCAGGGTGTACCCTTTGTGCTGATCAGCGCCGATGTCGATGAGATCCCCGACCCGCAGCTGCTGGCCGACAAGCAGGCCCTGTACGCGGCCAGCAACGGCCCGCTGTTCCTGGACATGGCCTTCCATTACTACAACTTCAACTGGCGCAAGCCCGAGCGCTGGCAGCGCGCTTTCGTCATCCGCGACAGCGCGCTGGCCGAAGTGCAACTGGACGAAGTGCGCCGCCACCCGGCCGGTGCGCGCGTGGTGTTGAACGCAGGCTGGCACCTGAGCTACTTCACGTCGGTGGAGGCCATTGCGCGCAAGGTCGAGAGCTTTTCGCATTCGGAATTCAACCTGCCGCAGTTCAAGCAAGCGGTCCACATCCAGCGTTGTCTGAAAGAAGGCGTGGACCTCTTCGGCCGCACGCACGAAGAGCTGGTGGCCACACCCGCCGACGCGCCAAGGCCTGCGGGTTGGGCCACGCTGCAAGCACAACTGGAGCGCCTGCAAGGCGGTGCGCCGCAAACCCCGATGCAATCCGACAAACACTACTGGCACCGCTACACGACGGCCTACGACGCGCTGTTTGCGCAAATCGCCGCGCCGAAGCTGATCATCGAGTTCGGCGTCTTTCATGGTGGCAGCGTGCGCTGGATGCTGGATCGCTTTCCGGATGCGCAGATCATCGGCGTTGACATCCTGCCGGTGCAACCCGACTGGCCGCTGCACGAGCGTGTGCGCTACGTGCAGCTGGACCAGGGCAAGCCGGACGCCATCACCGCACTGCTGCAGCCGCTGGCGGGCCAGGTGGACCTGATCCTGGAAGACGGCAGCCACGACCCGCTGCACCAGCTTAGCTGCCTGCTGCAGGGCTTGCGGGCGCTGAAGGCCGGCGGCACCTACATCCTGGAGGACATCCACACCTCGCTGCCCGAACACCCGGCCTTCCGCGCCAAGGTGCCGGCCAGTGGGCGCACGGCGGCCAGCCTGCACCTGCTGCTGGCGGCAGAGCACCAGCTTGTCACCGGCCAGGCCCTGGACAGCGCTGCGCTGCAGGGCCTGGCTGCTGCAGTGGCGGCGCCGCTGGCGCACATCGCACCGCTCTTCGAACGCGCGATGTCAGTGAATGTGGTGCGCCGCGGCCTCTTGCCGCTGCAGTGCTGGCGCTGTCGAAGCAGCGTGTTCGACCACGTGCGGCTGCAGTGTCGTTGCGGTGAAGCGCTGTACGCGGCCACCGATTCGATGACGGCGATCGTGCGGCTGAAGTAGCTGCTGCCCGTCTCAGCCGTTCAGGCCGCAGCGGCCTGCGGCTCGGCGGTTTGCAAAGCACGCAAGCGCCGCTGCAGCATGTGCACCGCCTCGGGCCCGATCGCCTGCAGCCCTGGCAGCAAGTAGCCGGCGCGGGCCATCAGCAGGCGCGGCGACAGGTTGTCGAGCAGGAAGCCGATGTCGTGGCGATAGACGGCGGGCAGGTGGAAGATGCCGTGGAAGCCGAAGGTGCGGTGCGGCACGGCCGGGTACTCGACCGAGAAGCGCTGCGCCAGCGGCACCGGAGCAAAGCGGCACTTCGCATGCGCTTCCAGCAGTGGCCGCGCGGTGCGGCAGATGAACAGGTCTTCGGCTTCTGCGTGGGTGTCGTAAGGCAGCCGCGCCACGGCTTGCACCAGGCGTTTGGAGCGCAGCGAAAAGCCGCCGTTGCCGACCTGCGCGGCGTTTGCGCCGACACCGGGGCCGGGCCAAGGCGCGCCGATGTAGTCGAACTGCAAGAACTCGGGCTCGAAGCACTCGGCATGCAGGATGAAGCCGTCGTACTGCACCACCAGCACGTGTTCGGCCTGCAGCTGTTCGGCCAGCGTCTGCGTGATGAGCCGGTTGTAGTCGGCGATGGATTGGATGGTGGGGCAGGGCAGCGTCGGCAGGCCGCCGAAGGCCTGCGGCCGGTCGGTGACGATCAGCAACTGCGAAAACTCCATCGCCTTCAGGCACTGGCTCACGGCCTGGTGCGCCAGGCGGTGCTGGTCGGTGTCGATCAAGGCCAGTGCCAAGCTCCTGGCCATCATCAAGCCGCCTTGGCGATTGCTTGTGCGGCAGTGCTGCGCTGCAGGCACAGGTCCAGCACGGCAGTAGCCGCCGGGCCCCAGTCCATGCCCTGTCGCCAATGCATCCAGGCCGCGCCGCCCAGGCGCTGCGCGGCGGCAGCTGCCTCCAGTCGCTGCGTGATCGCGTGCAACAGCGCATCGGCATCGGCTTCGATATAGCGGCCGCCGGGCAACTGGCTGTCGGGCGTGCGCCCTTCGCGGCCGGGCACGCGGGTGGCCCAGGGGCCCATGCAGAAGTCGTCGGTGGCACCGCCGGCCGTCACCACGGCGGGCGTGCCGCAGGCCATGGCCTCGGCCACCGGCAGGTTGAAGCCTTCGGCGCGGTAGGGCGAGACATAGCAGTCGGCCACGTTGTAGAGCGCGCGCAACTGCATCTGCGTGAGGTTGGTGGCGATGACGGTTATGCTGGCCAGGACTTCGGCCGTTAGCAGGCCGGGGTGTGTGTGGCTGATGGTCTTGAAGACCGGGTCCACGCTGACGCCGTACAGGCTGCGGTGGTCCTTCAGGATCAGCCGCGCGTGTGCAAAGCGCTGGCGCAACCGGGCGAAGGCCACGATCAGCAGGTCGATGCCCTTGTTCCAGGTCGCCACGCCCACGTTGGCCAGCACGAAGTGTTCGTCGCTGTAGCCCAGGGCCGCCCTTTCGGCCTGGCGCTGCGCCGGGTTGGACGGTGTGAAGGTGCGCAGTTGCACGCCGTGTGTCACGACATGCACATGCTGCTCAGCCAAGCCAAAGTCCAGCAGGCGCTGGCGCGACCAGGCGCTGGGCGTGACGACGCTGCGGCCAACGCCCGTGAACACCGTGGGGTCGTGTACGGGCGCTGCAAAGCTCTTGGCCGAGAGGCCGAATTCGGTGACCACATACGTCAGCTGGTGCGCGCCTTCAGCCCGCGCCGAGGGTGGCGTGGTGGGCGAATGGATGCGGAACACGGCGTCCACTGGCCGGCCGTCGGGTGCGGGGATGTCGGCGATGGTCTGCGTGTCGGCGGCGTCAAAGCCGGCCGCGTGCGTGGCCGCGCTCCAGTGCGGCAGGAAGAGTGGCGCGTCCTGGTGGAAGAGCGACAAACCGGGCGCGCGCGTCCAGGCCAGCAACTGGTGCTGGTTGACCATTGCGATCGAGTGATTGATACCGCGCCAGCCTTCGACCAGCAGCCGTGTGCGCTGTGTTGCCATGTTCATGCGTCCATCACGCCAGGTTGGCGGTGCCC
>JANNGN010000647.1:0-2209 GCA_031403895.1 Rubrivivax sp.
AAAGGACAGGAGACATCCACCATGGCACTGCTCATCAACGACAACTGCACCGCCTGCGATGCCTGCAAGCCGGTGTGCCCGAACGAGGCCATCAGCGTCGGGGACCCGATCTATGTGATCGATCCCTTTCGCTGCACCGAATGCGTGGGCGCCGAAGACGAACCGCAGTGCAAGCTGGTGTGCCCGGCCGATTGCATCTTCACAAACCCGGAATTCGAGGAAAGCCCGGAGCAACTGATGGCGAAGTACGAGGCGCTGCGCAGCTGAGAGGGATTGGACAGAATGAGCATCCAGAGTGGCGGCCGACTGTCGACCACGCCGGGCGGTTGAGTTTGCCGGCTGACCGTCAGCAACGACCCAGAGCAGAAGCTCATACCAGCACAAAGCGGAGAGTTGATCTCTTGCCAGACGGTGTGACAGCCCGGGCCACGGAGATGAATTGCGACCGGCATGGCCCCCTCGTGGCCCATTTCGATGCTCAGGATGCGCATGAAGCCTTCGGTTCACGCGTAGTTGCATTTGCCCAAATTCGAATGGCTGAGCACCACCTGCCCGCCGGCATTGCATTGCACGCGCTCGCTGGCAAGGACCAGGCGGGAGATGTGGCGGCACAGTTGTTCCAGCGCTTGGCGCTCGTTTGCGCCGCAGCGCACGGCAGCGTGCGGGCTGAACCCGTTGATGTTGGCCCACAGGTTCTGCTTTGAACCCGTCTCACGCCTCATCGCGAGTGGGATGCCCGGAAGCTGACCGTCGCCAGCGGCAGGCTGACGAGGCCGACGGCGGTGCGGTCACGCTGATCCAGCCGAGCTTTAAAAGCCGGGCTCGGCCGCCAACCTGAACACCCACCTGCACTGCTGCGGTGCTGGACGGCGTGTACCGACGCGGCACCGACGGTGAACCGGTCTTTGTCGAGGCGCCCACGCCGACCGATGAAGCGCTGCAGGCGGTGTTGCACAAAATCATCGCCCGCACGACGCAAGCTGCTCACGCGGCGCGCCAGTCGAAGAGCAGGGTTCGACTTCCGTGGCTGACAACGTTGCCGATTCGGACGAGACCCGTGCGCTCAGGCCACTGCAAGCCGCTGCGAGCCGCTGCCTGGCCTTGCGGGCCGCGCCGGGCCAGTGGCCCGGCCCCTTGCCAGGCACAAACAGTCCACTGGACTGTTTGTCTCCGGGCTCGGCCTACCGCATCGCCTTCGGCCCACGTGCCGGCCAATAGGTGTTGACGCTGCAACGCGCAATGCCAACGCAGGTGGGCTTCAACCAGAGTCTGTGCGCCGACATGCAGGGTTTCAGCCTGCACGCCGCCGTACGCTGCGGCGCCGAAGACCGCAAGTCGCTGCAGCAACTGTGCCGCTGCATCACGCGCCCAGCACAAGACAGAAGAACGCGTGCAGTGCAACGCCGCCGGGCAAGACGTGCTGAAGCTGAAGACGCAGTTTCAGCGGAGACTCACCTGTACTCAAGTTTTGTCGTGGCCAAGACACCCTGGCGCGACGGCACCACGCACCAGGGGACACCGCCGCTGGAGTTCATGCAGCGCTTGGCTGTACGGGCGATCGAGGAGTGCCCTTCGGCCGCTCGTGCCACGGCCCCTTGCAGGGCGCGTCGGCCAGTGGCCCGGCCCCTCGACAGGCACACCCAGTCCACTGGACTGTTTGTGTCCAGGCTCGGCGGCTGCACCTGATCCGCTTCCACGGCCGTGCTGGCGCTGTCATCGACAACTTCGGCCACTGGTTGCAGCCACCTGCGGTGCGACCACGCTCACCACACCCCCACATTGGGCATCGATGCCCAGGGCTGGGCCGATGGCAGCGCCAGCCCACTCTGCAACAGCTCGATCGAGATGCCGTCAGGCGAGCGCACAAACGCCATGTGGCCGTCGCGCGGCGGACTGTTGATGGTCACGCCGTGGTCCACCAGCCGCTGGCAGGTGGCGTAAATGTCGTCCACCGCATAAGCCAGGTGGCCAAAGTTGCGCCCGCCGGTGCAGGGCTCCGGATCCCAGTTGTGGGTGAGATCCACCTGCGCCGAAGTGTCGCCCGGCACTGCCAGGAAGATCAGCGTGAAGCGCCCCTGCGGCACGTCGCGGCGCGACAGCACTTGCAAACCCAAGGCGTCGTTGTAGAACCGCAGCGATGCGTGCAGATCGGTGATGCGCACCATCGTGTGGAGATACTGCATGTGCGTGTGAACCGACGGCTTGGATT
>JANNGN010000648.1:0-13708 GCA_031403895.1 Rubrivivax sp.
GGTGCCCCCGGTGCCAGCAGTGTGCCGAGCGGCAGGTAGGGACGGTCGAGTCTTACGATCTAAGCATCGCCGTTCTGGGTCTCATCCTGGTGGTCCTGGGGATCGTGATGTTCGTGGCCGACTCGGGCGGCCTCTCGAAACGCATGCCGACGCCTCGTGCTGCCGGGGAATTCGGCAGCAGGTCGGCCGGCAGAAAGTTCATGCCCGGCGAGCCGATGAAGTGGCCGACGAAGGTGTGCTGCGGCCGCTCGAACAGGTCGGAGGCGCTGCCGATCTGCACCGCGCGGCCGCGCGTCATCACCACCACCTGCTGCGCGAATGTGAGCGCCTCGACCTGGTCGTGCGTGACGTAGATCAGCGTCAGCTTCAGTTCATGGTGAAACTGCTTGAGCTTGCGCCGCAGCTGCCACTTCTGGTGCGGGTCGATCACGGTCAGCGGCTCGTCGAACAGCACCGCCGACACGTCAGACCGCACCAGGCCGCGGCCGAGCGAGATCTTCTGCTTCTGGTCGGCCGACAAGCCTGCCGCGCGCTGGTCGAGTTGGTGGCTCATTTCCAGCATCTCGGCAATCACGCCCACCCGCTGTGCGATTTGCGCGGCCGGCACCTTGCGATTCTTCAGCGGGAAGGCCAGGTTCTGCGCCACCGTCATGGTGTCGTAGATCACCGGAAACTGGAACACCTGCGCGATGTTGCGCTGCTGCGGTGTCGTGCGCGTGACGTCCACACCGTCGAAATGCACCGTGCCCTGCGACGGCACCAACAGGCCCGACATGATGTTGAGCATGGTGGTCTTGCCACAGCCGGAAGGCCCCAGCAATGCATAGGCGCCACCGTCGCGGAAGCTCATCTTTAAGGGCAGCAGGGCGTAGTCGGCATCCGTCTTCGGATCGGATTTGTAGGCATGCGCCAGCGCCAGGTCGATGCGGGCCATCTCAAGGCCTGCCGCTGGGCGCCAGGTGAAGGGCACCTGCTTCGTCGAAGACATAGGCCTGCGTTGCCGCCATGTGCAGCGTCAGCGGCGCGCCCAGGTCAAAGAAGTGAACGCCGGTGAGTTGCGCCACCAGTTCACCCACGGCGGTGTGTACATGCACGAAGGTGTCCGAACCCGAAATCTCGGCCAGTTCCACGCTGCCGGGCAAGGCCACGTCGCCAGCACGCGGCGCCACGCGCAAGGCATTCGCGCGCAGGCCCACCGTCAGCGCGCCAGATGCGGCTGCGGGCAGGGCCAGCGCAAGCCCCGGGCCGCCCCGCAGTTGCACGCCACCTGCTGCGGCGTCGGCCGCCATCAGGTTCATCGGCGGGTCACTGAATGCGCGCGCCACACGCAGCGACTGCGGGCGGTGGAAGACCTCGGCCGTGGCGCCGTATTGCAGCAGTTCGCCGGCGTCCAGCACGGCGGTGTGGCCGCCCAGCAGCAGCGCTTCGCCGGGTTCGGTGGTGGCATAGATGACGGTGCCGTCGCCACTGGCAAAAAGCTGGGTCAGCTCTTCGCGCAGCTCTTCGCGCAGCTTGTAGTCCAGGTTGACCAGTGGCTCGTCCAGCAGCATCAGCGGCGCACCCTTGGCCAGCGCACGCGCCAGCGCCACACGCTGCTGCTGGCCGCCCGACAGTTCAGCCGGCAGGCGCTGCAGGAAGGTCTCGATGTGCAGGCGCTGTGCAATCTGTCGCACACGCTGGTCGATGTTTTTTTCACCGCGCAGCCGCAATGGCGATGCAATGTTGTCGGCCACCGTCATCGACGGGTAGTTGATGAATTGCTGATAGACCATGGCCACGTTGCGTTCGCGCACGCCGATGCCGGTCACGTCGCTGCCGTCCACGCGCACCTGGCCGCTGCTGGGCCTGTCAAGGCCGGCCATGATGCGCATCAGGCTGGTCTTGCCGGCCTGCGTGGCGCCCAGCAACACCGTCACGGCACCGGGTTGTGGCGCGAGCGACATCTTTGACAGCCACACGGCGGCGCCGACGTTTTTTGTGATGCTCTCAAGCATCAGCTGCATGCGGTTTCCTTGTGGCCAGCCTGCGAACTTGGCGCGACCTGCGCGCTGCGACGGGGCTGACAGTGGCTGCATTCTTGTGCCAATCGCGCGCCTTGTTCCCCTGGATTTCCCTGTGCCGCTGGCGATCGATTGGTTTAGTCTGAACGGCGGTGCGCCCATTCGGCGCTGGGAGACGAGGCTTTGAAATACCTGTTGGCGCTGGACCAGGGCACTTCGAGTTCGCGCAGCATCGTGTTCGACGAACGGGGCCGAGTGTTCGCCCAGGCGCAGCGCGAGTTTGCGCAGATCTATCCGCAGCCCGGCTGGGTGGAACACGACCCGGAAGTGATCTGGTCAAGCCAGCTTGCAACTGCCCAGGAAGCCCTGGCTCGCGCCAATCTCAAGGCGTCGGACATCAGCGGCATCGGCATTACCAACCAGCGCGAAACCACGGTGGTGTGGAACCGCCGCACTGGCAAGCCCATCTACAACGCCATCGTCTGGCAAGACCGCCGCGGCGAGCCGCTGTGCGCGCAACTGCGCGACCATGGCCACGCCGAGACCATCCGCCACAGCACCGGCCTGGTGGTGGACGCGTATTTTTCGGCCACCAAACTGCGCTGGATCCTGGACCACGTGAGCGGCGCCCACATCGCCGCCGCGCAGGGCGACCTGGCCTTTGGCACGGTGGATAGCTGGCTGATGCACAAACTGACCGGCGGCCACGTTCACGCCACCGATGTCAGCAACGCGGCACGCACGATGCTGTTCGACATCCGCCACAACCGCTGGGACCCGGAACTGCTGAAACTGCTGCATGTGCCCGACAGCCTGTTGCCGCAGGTGCATGCATCCAGCCACATCTATGGCCACACCGACGCGGCGTTGTTCGGTGCGCCGATCGCCATTGCCGGCGTTGCGGGTGACCAGCAGGCGGCGCTCTTCGGCCAGGCCTGCTTCAAGGCCGGCCTGGCGAAAAACACCTACGGCACCGGCTGCTTCATGCTGATGCACACGGGGCCGCGTTTCGAGCAGTCGCACAACGGCCTCATCACCACGGCCGCGGCGCAGCCGAATGCAACGCCGCAGTTTGCGCTGGAGGGCAGTGTCTTCATTGGCGGCGCGGTGGTGCAGTGGCTGCGCGACGGGCTGCGTGCCATTCAAAGCAGCAGCGAAGTGCAGTCCTTGGCTGAAAGCGTGCCCGACAGCGGCGGTGTGATGTTCGTGCCCGCCTTCACGGGCCTGGGTGCGCCGTACTGGAATGCCGACGCACGCGGCGCCATTCTCGGCCTGACGCGCGGCAGCACGGTGGCACACATTGCGCGTGCTGCCGTCGAGAGCATTGCATTCCAAAGTGCGGCGCTGTTGCAGGCCATGAACAAGGACGCTGCCCTGCACGGCACGCCAGCCGCTGAATTGCGTGTTGACGGTGGCGCCTGCGTCAACAACATGCTGATGCAGTTCCAGGCCGACCTGCTGGGCATTCCGGTGCTGCGCCCGCAAGTCACCGAAACCACGGCGCTGGGTGCGGCTTACCTGGCCGGGTTGGCCACCGGCGTTTTTGCCGGCGTGGATGAGTTGTCCGCGCTGTGGCAAGAAGAGCGCCGTTTTGAGCCGGCCATGCCGCGCCCAAAAGCCGCCGCGCTGATGGCGACGTGGGAACGCGCCGTGACACAGACCATGGCGCGTTGAATCTGCATTCGGGGGCTGCCTTGCAGCCCCCCGAATGCCGGTCTCGAAGGCGTTTTACTTGACCGCGAAGTCCGACAACTGCTGGCCGCTGTTCAATGCGTCGCGCAGCCATTGCGGGCGTTTGCCGATGCCGCCCCAGGTGCCGCCGCTGTCGTTGCGGAACTTGACCACCTTCGGCTTCTTGGCTGCTGCGCCTTTGCGCTTCTTGCCTTTGGCGGGTGCGGCCGCCATGTTGGCAGCGCCTTTGGCCTTGGCACCGAGGCCCAGGTCGGCGGCCGTCAGGTTGTAGTGGGAAATCGCGTCGCGAATGCGCTTGACGACACCGCTGACTTCGCTGCTGCGGAGTTTCTCGGCCTCGAGCTTGAGGCTGTCGATCTGTTTCATTACTTGGGCGTAGGACTTGGTCATGACTTCCTTATTGAAAAGAGTTCTCCCTGGCAGATGGTTGCAACCCGGCTGCAACCGTCCACGTGGCGTCTTCCGTCAATTGAAAGCAGGCGCGCCACTCGGGCCGCATTATCACGCCGAATGGGAAATCTCTAATTCGGAGTTGCAATTCAGTAACAGCGCCTGCTTGCAAAGGCATGGCCTGTGCGGAAGCCTGGCCCTCGAAAGGCCGCGCGGCCGATGCGGCCCTCAGCGCGGCGCGACGGCGGTGCTGTCGATCCAATGCAATGGATTGACGCCGTAATAGCTGCAGAACTCGCCATGCAACGCGGGGTGCTGCGCTGCCAGTTCAGCCGGCCGTTCGAAGAACAGTTCAGTCACCACGGCAAAGAACTCTGCCGCATTGGTGGCGGCATAGGGCTCGATCAGCCCGGCCCGGCCTTGCGCCATGCGTGCCTGCAATTGCTGGAACTCGCGCGATAGAAGCTGCGCCCAGCGTACACGGCGCGCCGGCTGGCGCAACCAGGGCGCACCGTTCGCGGCGCCCGTTTCCTGGTCGAGCTGGTGCGCAAATTCGTGCAACACGACATTGCGGCCGTCGTGCGGGTCGGCCGCACCTTGCAGCACGTCGCTCCACGACAGCAGCACCTGGCCCTGTTGCCAGGATTCGCCGGCCAGCGCGCGGCGTTCGTCGTGTACCAGTCCGCCAACGCCAGGGCTGCTGCGTTGCACGACAAAGGCGCCGGGGTAGATCAGCACCTGGCGCAATTGCGCAAAGTAACCCGCGCCGCGGCGCAGCAGCAACAGCGCGGCCTGCACCGAGACCAGCACCCGCATCTCGTCGCTGATGACGAGGCCCGCGCAACCGATGAATGGCTTCTCGGCGATCAACACCTGCGCCAGTTTCTTCAGCCGCAATTGCACGTCGGCCGGCAGTCGGGCGAAAGCCGGCATGCGGCGGCGCAGGATGTCGCGCCACAGCGGCGGGAAGGGCTGGCGCCGGATGCGCTGGCGGCGCAGCGCGGCAAGCACGGGTGGGCCCCACAGCCAGCCGACGACGCTCAAGACGAGCGCGGCCGCAAAGAGCAGGGCGCCGAGGGTCTGGGTTGCAGTCACACTGCCATCTGGACGCGCCTGGCGCCACTTTCAAGCCCCCCGCGCCGAGGGCCCGGGGAGAATCAGAAGCGCGCCTCGCAGCGCACCTCGTTGGTCATCGAACTGGCGATGCAGCAGGATTCGTGGGCCTGGTGGTGCAGCGTCTGCACCTGCTCTGGCGTTGGCAGCGTGGCGCCGTCAAAGCGCAGCAGGTGGCGGCGGCTGCAATGTTGGTCGATGCAGTTTTCGCCTTCGCCGCGCTGCCACCGCACCTGGGATTTGCAGGTGTGCATGGCCACAATCGTGATGCTCAGCGCGCGGGATGCGATGATGGTTACATGATCAAACTGCATTACCACCCCGGCAACGCCAGCTTTGCGCCCCATGTGGTGCTGCATGAGATTGGCGTGCCTTTTGAATTGCGTCTGGTGGACCGCGCGCTGGACGAACACAAGTCGCCCGCTTATCTCAAACTCAATCCCAACGGCCTCATCCCCGTGCTGGAGCACGACGACCTGGTGCTTTACGAAACGGCGGCGATCTGCCTGCACCTGGCCGACACCCACCCCGCCGCACAGTTGGCACCGCCGCTGGGCACTGCGGAACGCGCCCAGTTCTACAAGTGGCTGATGTGGCTGACCAACACGGTGCAGGCGACCATGATTCATTACTTCTATGGCCACCGTTTGGTGGACGCGGGCAACACCGCCGCCACCGCGCAGATCAAGGCCCATGCGCAGGCCCGGATAGGCGAATGCCTGGCGCAGATCGACGCCCACCTGGCGGCGCAAGACACGGCATCAGGCGGCCCCTGGATGATGGGCACGCAGTACACCGTGCTCGACCCCTATGTGTGGATGGTGTGCCGCTGGACGCGTGGCTTCAGCGACAAGCCGGCGCGCAATTACGCTCACATCGGGCCTTACTTGCAGCGCGTTCAACAAAGGCCGGCGATGCAGCGCGCGATTGCGGCCGAGCAGTTGTCGGAGCCGCTGGTCTGAAGGCGTTGCTTCAGAGCGAACCCGTCGCGCGCAGCCTTTCCAGCCGCAGCGCCAGTTGCTGCTGCATGTCGGACAGGCGCTGTCTTCCCTGGCGGGCCGCGTCAGCGCCTTCCGGCAGGCCGGCCAGCGATTGCCGCAGCGCTTTGATCTGGCGCATCAGTTCAACTTCGGGCGGCACCACACCGGCGTCCTTCAGGATCTTGAAGCCCATGCGCAATTCCTCGGGCGTTTCGTTGTAGCCATCGCCCAGGTTGAGCGGTTTGCCGTAGCTCGGCGCGCTTTGCAGTTCGCCACTGTGGTGGCTTTCGGTCAGTGACCGGCCGATGTGGTCTTCCAGCAGTTTCAGACGCTGCCCGCGTTTTTCTTCGGCTGTCATGCGCGCTCCTGCGTTGGTGTGGAAAGACACAGGGCCCAATGGCGCGCCAGCGGTGTCAGCGGCTTGGCCATCGTGCGTTCATTCAGCAGCGCGCGGCCCAGGCTGCGGCGGCCGCCTTGGGCGGCCGCCACCAGCAGCGTCTGGTCGATCAGGTCGCGCTGTGCATGGCTGCCGCCCAGGCGCGCCAACTGCGGGCGGGCGGCGGCGACAAGGTCAACCGCGCCGTCGGCGTCGCCGCGTGCCAGTGCCAGCACGCCGCGCATCAGCGGCAGGCCTACTTCGCGCGCCACCAGGTGGTTGCTGCGTGCGGCGTCTGCACTTTGCAATGCGCGTTCGGCGCAGCGCGCAAGCCAGGCTTCGGCGCGCGGCACTTCGCCTGCGCACAGCAAGGCCAGCACGATGTGCAGGTCGTTGAAGGCGTAGTGGCCCGCCTCTGCATCGTCGAGCGGCCAACCCGCCAGCAGCGCAACGCCGCGCGAGGCCACGTCTTCGCCCAGCAGGTGCAGCCGCCACAGGATCGACACCGCATCGACGCGGTTCAGCGTGACCTGCAGCGCGCTGCCGCTCAAGTGGCCGTCCAGCAGGCGCAGCGCACCGGCAGTGTCCAGTGCTTCCAGCCTGAAGAGCGACTTGTGCCACCACAGATGGCAGGCCAGGCCGTTGCCTTCGGCCCAGTGCGGCTGCTGCTGGCGCAGCCAGGCGGCGCCGTCTTCAAAGCGGCCCTGCATCTCCATCACATGCGCCACCGCATGCACGGCCCAGGGCACGCGCGGGTTGAGCGAGAGCGCGCGCCGGCCAGCCTCTTCGGCAGGGCCATACAGGTTGTTCTCTTCCAGGCCGAAGGCGTGCAGGGCCAGCAAATATGCAAACAGCGGGTCGCCCTCGTCCCATTCGGGCACCGCGCGGGCGGGGCGTTGGCGCAAGCCTTGCGCGTCACCGCGGTAGAAGTCCCACAGCTGCGCCCACTGCAGCGCCAGCGCGTCGCGCGGGTGCTCCACCAGCAGCTCACCCCAGACTTTGCAGGCCTGGTGCCAGCGGCCATCCAGCACCGCTTGCACGGCTTCGATGTGCGATTTCTCGCGCGCGGTGGCGTGGTTTTGAAGCTCACGCGCATGCGCCAGATGAGCGGCTGCTTCGTCGGCCAGGCCGGGTTCGGTCAGGCTGAGCAGGAAGCCGGCCTTCATGGTGTGCGGCAGCGCCCAGCCGGGGTCGGCGGCGATTGCCGTGTCCAGGTCGGCCAGCGGCGGCTGGTAGAAGGACATCATCTGCCACAGCGCCTGCTCGGCCGCGTCGCGCGCTGCCGTGCTGGCACTGCTGCAGGGGTTGCCGCGGGCGTCCTGAAAAGCCATGACCCGGAATGTAGCGCGCTCGCGGGACGCGACAGGGTCGCGGCGATTCAGCGCGGCAATTCAGCGCGGCGGTTGGGGCCAGTCCAGCAGCGGCGCGCGCAATTGTTCCCAGGCGCGCGCCAGGCGCAGCACACCCGGGTCGTCGTGGCGGCGGCCCGCGATCTGCAGTCCGATCGGCAAGCCGGCGCTGGTGCTTGCGCACGGCACCGAGACCGCCGGCTGTTCACTCACGTTGAAAGGTAGGGTGAAGGCGATGTGCTCCATCGCGTGCAGCGGGTCGTTCGTCGGCATGGCCCAATCGGCCGCAAAAGCCGACACCGGCGCCACCGGCGAGAGGACGAAGTCAAAGCGCTGGCAGACCGCGACCGTGGCGTCGCGCAGCGCCGCAAACTGGCTGTAGCCGTGGAACAGCTGTGCGGCGCTGTAGCCGGCCGCTTCTGCCACCCAGTCGCGGATGAAGGGCAGCACAAGGGCGCGTCGTTCGGGCGTTAGCGCGGCGATGTCCAGCCACGAGCGCATGCGCCAGAAACGGTTGATGCCGTCGGCCATCTCGCGCGTGCTGAAGCACGGCAGCGCTTCGACGATGGCGCCAGCGGCCTGGCAACGGCGCGCAGCGTCATTCACGGCAGCGGCGATATCGGGCGCGACAGTCAAGCCCCAGCCGGCGTCCGTCCAGAGGCCGATCTTCAGCCCGCGCAGACTGTCGCCAGCGCGCTCGGCCCCGAGCCCGGCCCAGTCCAGCGCCTGGTGGGGCAGCCGCGTCGCATCGCGCTCGTCGGGCAGGCTCAGCGTGGCCATCAAGAGCGCCGCGTCTTGCACCGTGCGCGTCATCGGCCCGGCCACGCGGCCCAGGTACGGCGGCTTGATCGGCACGCGGCCCGCACTCGGCTTGAAACCGACCACGCCGCACCAGGCCGCAGGCAGGCGGATCGAGCCGCCGATGTCGGTGCCCAGGTGCAGCGGGCCATAGCCGGCGGCGGCTGCGGCACCGGCACCGGCGCTGCTGCCACCGGGGCTTTTCGACAAGTCCCAGGGGTTGCGCGTGAGTTTGCCGAACTGGGCATGAAAGCTCGACAAGCCCGACGACAACATGCCGTAGTCGGGCATCGTCGTCTTGGCGATGAATACCGCGCCGGCTTCGCGCAAGCGTGCGGCGGGCGGCGCGTCTTCCAGCGCCGGCACGAGTTCGGTCGCCGCGCAACCCAACGGCACCGGCACACCGCGGGTGGCGATGTTTTCCTTGATCGTCACCGGCACGCCGTCGAGCGCGCCGCGCGCTTCGCCCTTGAGCCACCGCGCCTCGGACGCGCGGGCCATCGCCCGTGCGCCGTCCGCGTCCAGCGCCCAGGTGGCCTGCAAGTGCGGTTCCCAGCGTTCGATGTGCGCCAGCACCGCGTTCGTCACCTCCAGCGGCGACAACTCGCGCAAGCGGTAGGCGTGGCCCAGCGCCACTGCGCCCAGCGCGTGCAGTGCCGCCATGCTCAGCCCTTGGCCAAAAAGCGTTGCAGATTCGCAGCCGCCTGGGCACGCACCTTGTTGCGCAGGAAGGGGCTCCAGCCCAGCAGCAAACCCGGTGTGCCCAGCGCCTGGCGCGACCAGGCCCAGAAGTCGAAGCGGTCGCGGTGCGTGGTGATGAGGCCGTTGCCGTCGAAGGTGAAGGCAGCGTCGATTTTGTTGTGCACTAGGCGGCCGGTGGCGCTGAACAGGTAGTGCGCTTCCCAGTGCGCGCTGTGCGCAGTGATGTCGCTGACCACCAGCTTCCAGTGCGCCATGCCCTTGGCCTTGGTGGTGTCGCACAGCATGCGCCACATGCCGCCAATCTGCGCCTGGCCTTTGAGCGAAAAGGCTTCGTCGTCGAAGGTGGCGTCGGGGGCGTAGCAGGTCTGCATGGCCGCGCCGTCCAGCTTTGCAAAGGCGGCGTAGAAACGCTCGACCGCCACGCGCGTCACAACTTCACCGCCTGCGGCGTCCAGCTCACTGCGGCCAGGTCATTGGCGAAGATGGGCGAGCTGTTCCACAAGCCGCGCAGGCCCTTCTTGAAGACCGCCACCTGGGCCGGGTTCCAGACATAGGCGTTGACCGCGTCGTCCGCCAACTGACGCTGGATGTCGCGCCACAGCCGAGCCTTTTCCTTCTGGTCGGACGTGGCGGCCAGCGTGGCCACCAGGCCGCGGAACTTGGCGCTGTCGTAGCCGTAGTAATAGCCGGGGTCGGCGTAGGCGGTGGCGTAATCCAGCGGCTCGACGTGGTTGATGATCGTGAGGTCGAAGTTGCCTTTGAAGGGCCCGGCCAGCCACTGCGCCCATTCGACGTTTTCGATCTTCGCGATGATGCCCGCCTTGGCCAGCTGCGCCGCGATGATCTCGCCGCCCTTGCGCGCGTACTGCGGCGGCGGCAGCGTGAGCGTGAGGTTCAGCGGCGACGGGACGCCGGCTTCCTTCAGCAGCGCCTTGGCTTTGTCAACGTCGTAGGGATAGGTCTTGGTCAGGTCCAGGTACCCGAGGTCGGTCGGCGCGAAGTGGCTGCCGATGGCCCTGCCCAGCCCTTCCTGCGCACCGTCGATGAAGGCCTGGCGGTCAATCGCGTGCGCAATGGCGCGGCGCACGCGCACGTCGTTCAGCGGCGCTTTCTTGTTGTTGATGGCGACGATGCCCTTGCCGGATGTGCTGCCCATCTCGACCGTGAAGCGCTTGTCGCCCTGGAACTGCTTCAGCGCCTGCAGCGCGCCAAAGCGCGGCATGCCGTCGATGTCGCCGGCCAGCAGCGCGGCCACTTGCGCGGCGGGGTCGTTGATGAAGCGGAAGGTCACCTTCTTCAGCTTGACCTTGGCGGCGTCGCGGTGGCCGTCCCACTTCACCAGCGTGATGGCCGAGCCCTTGGCCCAGTTGTCGAGCTTGAAAGGCCCTGTGCCGACCGGTTTGGTGGCAGCCGTGGCGACTGAGTCGGGGTGCAGGATGACGGCGGTGTTTTCGCCCAGGCGAAAGGGCAGCATCGCCTCGGCCTTGTCCAGCACCAGGATCACCGTGTGCGCGTCCTGCACGACCACGCTGCTGATGTTGTCGAACACCGCCTTCTTGGCCTTGTTGGTGCTGCCCGCAGCCTTGGCGCGGTCAAAGCTGAACTTGACAGCACTGGCATCAAAGGCTGCACCGTCCGAGAACTTCACGCCTTTCTTGAGCGTGAAGGTGTAGGTCTTGCCGTCGGGCGAGTGGAACCAGGCTGCGGCCAGCAGCGGCGTCACCGCGCCGTCCATCGCGATCCTGGTCAGGCCTTCGAGAATGTTGTAGTGAACGATCTCGCCGATGGCCGCCGCCGCCGCCATCGTCGGGTCCAGACCCGGCGTCGGCTCCAGCACCATCGCCAGCACGATGCTGTCCTTCGTCGGCTGCGCCAGGGCTTGAGTTGGGGAGTGCAGCAGGGCAGCGGCCAGCGGCACGCCGGCCAGCATGGAATTCACGGTGCGACGGGACAGGGTCATGCTGGGTGCTCCAGGGCTTTGCGGAAAACGGGATTCTGCCCCGGCACGGCCGCCAGCAGGCGCTGCGTGTACGGGTGCTGCGGGTGGTGGAACAAGTCGTCGGGGCTGCCCTGCTCGACGATGACGCCCTGGTGCAGCACGATGACCTCGTCGCACACCAGGTCCACCACCGCCAGGTCGTGGCTGATGAAGAGGTAGGTCACGCCGAACTGGTCCTGCAGGTCCTGCATCAGGTTCAGCACCTGGGCCTGCACGCTCACGTCCAGCGCGCTGACGGGTTCGTCGGCGACGATCAGGCTGGGTCGCGTGATGAGCGCGCGTGCAATGGCGATGCGCTGGCGCTGGCCGCCGCTAAATTCATGCGGGTATTTCAGCAGGTCGGCAGCGGCCAGGCCCACGGCGGCCAGCGCCTCGGTCGCGCGCTCGCGCTGTTCGGCCTTGCCGGCACCGTGCAGCACGGCCAGCGGCTCGGCCACGGTCTGCAGCACGGTGCGGCGCGGGTCGAGGCTGCTGAAGGGGTCCTGGAACACCATCTGCAATTTGGTGCGCGTCTGGCGCAGCGCGGCGGCGTTCAGCGTATGCAGGTCGATGCCGTCGAGCAGCACCTGGCCGCTGCTGGGCGTTTCGAGCGCCATCACCAGCCGCGCCAGCGTGCTCTTGCCCGAGCCCGATTCGCCGACCACGCCCAGGCTCTTGCCGCTGTGCAGCGTGAAGCTCACACCGGCCAGCGCCTGCACTTCCGGGGCGGCGCCAAGCAGGCTCTGGCGCGGCAGGCGGTAGCGCTTGCTGAGCCCTTCGACCCGCAGCAGGGGTGCCTTCACGCGTACACGCGCAAGCAGCGCGCCTCGTGCTGCGGGCCCACCACGACAGCGGCGGGCGGCGCGGTGCGGCAGGCGTCGATGACGCGTTCGCAGCGCTCGGCGAAAGGGCAGCCGGGTGGCATCTCGGCCAGCGACGGCACGCGGCCCGGGATGGTGGAAAGCCGCGTGCCGCGCCGCAAACCCAGCCGCGGCCGCGCGGCAAAGAGGCCACGGGTGTAGGGATGCGCCAGGCGTTCAAAGACGGCCGCCGTCGGGCCGCTTTCGACCACCGTGCCGCCGTACATCACCAGCATGTCCTGCACCGTGTCGGCCATCACGCCAAGGTTGTGGCTGATGAGCAGCAGGCCCATGCCGTCTTCGCGCACCAGTTCGCCAATGAGGGCCAGCACCTCGCGCTGGATCGTCACGTCGAGCGCGGTCGTCGGTTCGTCGGCAATCAGCAGTTCGGGCCCGCAGGCCAGCGCGATGGCAATCACGACGCGCTGGCGCTGGCCGCCCGAGAGCTGGTGCGGGTAGGCCGACAGCCGGTGCGCGGCCTGCGGCAGTTGCACCCGTTGCAGCAAACGCAGCGCTTCGGCCTGCGCCGCGCTGCGGCTCAAGCCCTTGTGAAGGCGCAGCGGCTCGGCGATCTGGTGGCCCACGGTGTGCAGCGGGTTCAGCGCCGTCATCGGTTCCTGAAACACCATGCCGATGCGGTGGCCGCGCAGGCGGCACATGGCGGCCTCATCCAGCGCCGTCAACTCCTGGCCGTTCAGGCGAATCGAGCCGCTGACGCGCGCGCCGTCGGGCAGCAGGCCCATCAGCGCCAGCGCGGTGATGCTCTTGCCACAGCCCGATTCGCCGATCAACCCAAGCGTGCCGCCGCGTGCCAGGCTGAAGGAAACCCCGCGCAGCGCATCGGCCGGGCCGACTGCGGTTTGCAAAGTGACGCGAAGGTCTTGTACGTCGAGCAGGTTCACCGCAGGACGATAGCGCAGCGCCTGCGTCAAGCCAGGGGTTCAGCCGCGCAGCAAATCAAAGTAGCTGCCCGCCAGCCGGGGCGCGTCGTGCAGGCCCAGCGCGGCCATCAAGCGCTCGGCCACCGCCGCGCCATCGGCGTCGCTCTGCCCGTCCAGCAGCACCACTTCCAGTTCCATGAAGTCGCCCAGTCCTTCGACGCGGTCGAGGTGGATGCGCGTGCGGAATGCGCCGCTGCTGGCCAGCAGCAGCACGCGCACTTTGCGCACGCGGCCGAGCAGGCCGCAGCCGCGTGCCAGCGCTTCGCGCAGCGCGGCTGCGTCGGGCACCGGCACGCGCACGTAGTCGCTGGCTTTGGCGTCGTCGCTGTCGGGGCGGTGGTAGTGGATCAGTTCTGCGTTGCCACCCTCAAATTCGCGCAGCTTCAGACGGCCGTGCGGCACGCGGAAGAAGGTGTCGTCCTGGTGGATGGTTTCAGGCTCGGCGTCAGCCACGGCCCGCGCGCGCGGCAGCAGTGCGGCCACGCTGTCGATGCGGGCCTTGATCTCGATGTTGCGCGGCACGGCTCAG
>JANNGN010000649.1:0-1715 GCA_031403895.1 Rubrivivax sp.
GCACCGTGGCGCGCGAAGTCCGCGTGCTCAATGACGCCGCCACGGCGGTCACGTTGCCCGAACTCATCCTCACCGCCAGCGGCAGCGTCGATGTTGCCCCGGGCAGCGTGCTGCGGGCCACCGGCAGCGGTTCGGCGGCCACCGCCGGCGCCATCGCGCTCGATGCAAACAGCGCCTTGTTGCGCCTGAGCAGCGGCCCACAGGCCACGCCGGTACGCGACGCCACTGTGGTCAGCACCGTGCCAGCTGATGTCAGCATCGGCAGTGGCGCGGTGCTCTCGGCCAGCCGCTCGCTGCTGGTGGACGCCACGGGTGCGACACAGTCCACCGGTGAGTTGCTGGCCGGTGGTGATGGCGGCCAGGGCGGCTCGCTCAGTCTGTCTTCGCGCCTGGTCAACCTGGGTCAGACGGCACCCGCTGCCGGTGTGCCGCCGCTTGGTGGCCTGGTGCTGTCCAATGCCGACTTGGCCCGCTACGCCCGGCTCGACGAACTGGTGCTGCGTGGCTACGGCAGCATCGACTTCCTTGGCAGCACGCAGCTCGGGTCCGGCAGCACCGCCCGCCTGGTGCTGGACACGCCAGCGTTGCGCGGTCTTGGCACGGCTGCCACCGCGGCCACCGTCGATGTCACGGCGGGCGAGTTGAGTCTGGTCAACACCAGGGGCGGCGCAGCGGCGCTTGCCAGCGGCGGCACGGCAATCCTGAACCTGCGTGCCGATACGTTGCTGCTGGGCGCTGGCGACAAGGTGATCAATGGCTTTGCCAGCGTCAACCTGCAGGCCGAGGGACTGCTGCGCGCCGACGCCCAGGGCTCGCTGAGCGCGGGCGCCGCGCTGGCCGTGGAGACACCGCTGCTGCGGGTCGGCAGCGCCGCCAGGCAGCGCATCAGCGCGCTGGGCGGCGGCACGGTTTCCATCGCTCGCGGCAGCGCAACGGCGAGCGCCGTCACCGCTGCCGCGCTGGCCGCACCCGCGTTGGGTGGACAGTTGCTGGTGGAAGGCAAGCGCATCGACGTCAGCACCACGCTGCAAGCCGCGTCGGGCCGCATCAGCCTGCAGGCCAACGGCACTGCGGCCAGCGACGGCGTGACGCTGGCGCGCGGCGCCAGCCTGGATGCATCGGGCCGCACGCGCGACTTCAACGGCAGCATCGTCGCCGCTGGCGGTGGCACCGTGGCGCTGGCTGCGCTGGCCGGTGCGGTGGACGTGCAGGCCGGTGCCAGCGTGAACGTCTCGGCGGCAAACCTCGGCAGCGGTACCGCTTTGGCTGGCGATGCCGGCCGCTTGAGCGTGCGCGGCGCTGCACTGCTGCTGGCGGGCGATGTCACGGGCCAGGCGGCAGGCAATGACCGCTCGGGCTCGGTCGACATCGACGTGGCGACGCTGGCCGACTTTTCGGCCCTCAACAGCGCACTCAATCTGGGCGGCTTCGCGCACGAACGCCAACTGCGGCAACGCAGCGGCGACCTGCGCATAGAGGCGCTCGACAACGTGCAGGCGCGCAGCGTCTCGATCACGGCCGACAGCGGGCGCATCGACGTGGCGGGCAGCGTCGGCCGTGGCGCGGCCGAAGGCGGCGCGCAGATCACGCTCAACGCTGCCACGGGCTTGAGCCTGGCGGCGGGCGCGAGCGTGCTCGCCCAAGGCAGTGCCGCCGCCGCACGCGGGGGTGAAGTGCGCTTGAGCACCCGAAGTGGTTCACTGCACTTTGACACC
>JANNGN010000650.1:0-3269 GCA_031403895.1 Rubrivivax sp.
ATCATGCTGACCGGCCTGGCGGCGATGTTCGGGGCCTTTTTCATCCTCGACGACCCGATCTTCAACGGCCTGGCGATCTCGCTGATCTTCGGCATCCTGGTGTCCACCGTGCTCACGCTGGTGGTGATCCCGCTGCTGTACTTCATGGCCTACCGAAACCGCCTCGGCGCGCTGACCGCGCCGGTCCCTCCCGTTCTTCCACCCACCCCTAAAGGAGCTACACCATGACATCCTGGCAACTCGTTCGTCTCGTCGCCGGCAGCCTGATCCTGCTGTCACTCGCCCTGGGCATTCCCGGCAGCCCCCTCTTCGCCAGCCTGTGGTGGCTGGCCTTCACCGCCTTCATCGGCGCCAACCTGCTGCAAAGCGCGCTGACGAAGTGGTGCCTGATGGAAACCATCATGCGCAAGCTGGGTGCCCGCGCGGGCGTCTGAGGAGAGGTTCATGCTGCTGTCCTGCCCGTCTTGCGGTACGACCAACCGCATCCCCGCTGCGCGCCTGCACGACGACCCGGTGTGCGGCAAGTGCAGCACGCGATTGATGGCGGCCGACCCGATGAACCTGAGCGACGCCGCACTGCCCAAATTCATCGCCAACACCGAGCTGCCGGTGCTGGTGGACTTTTGGGCCGAATGGTGCGGGCCGTGCAAGCAGATGGCGCCGCACTTCGCCACCGCCGCGCAACAAATGCCCGAGGTGCGGTTCGCCAAGGTCGACAGCGATGCCGCGCCAGCCGCCAGCGCGCGCCACAACATCCGCAGCATTCCGACACTGGTGCTGTTCAAGGGCGGCACTGAGCGGGCGCGTCTGTCGGGTGCCGTGCCGGCAGCGCAGTTGGTGGCCTGGATTCAGCAGCAGTTGCGGTCGGGGCCGGCGTGATCGGCAACGGCATCTTCGTTGACGCCGATCAAGCGGCGGATCGTTTCTGCGGTCCACCATGCGCAGATTCAACCCGCTGAAGGAATACGACCATGAAAATAAATGTCGGAACGTTCGACCGAACCCTGCGTATCGGCGCGGGCGTTGTACTGATCGGGCTCGCCGTGGCCGGATGGATCGGGCCTTGGGGCTACATCGGCATCATCCCGCTCTTGACGGGGCTGTTTCGCACATGCCCCGTGTATTCGCTGTTGGGCTTCAGCACTTGCCCGAATGCCACACGCTGAGGCGGCCGCTGCGGCCAGCGAAATCAGGATCGAACTGGTCCGGCAATCGGACTACCGGTTCGAGGCCCGCTTCGACGACCCGGGCATCCCCATGCTGCTCACCGACGAAGCAGCGCCGCTGGGCGGCAATGCGGGTCCGAATCCGGTGCGCCTCCTCGCTGTGGCGGTGGCCAATTGCCTGGCGGCAAGCCTGCTCTTTGCGATGCGCAAGTTCAAGAACGACCCCGGTGCGTTGCGCGCGGTGGCAACGGTGCAGATGGCGCGCAACCCGCAGAACCGCTTGCGCGTTGGCCGCATCGCCGTCGATCTGCATCTGGGCATAGGCGCATCCGAGATTCCCATGCTGGACCGAATACTCGGTCAGTTCGAGGACTTCTGCGTCGTGACGCAAAGCGTGCGGCTCGCGTTCCCGGTCGGCGTGCGGGTGCTGGACCGGACCGACACCGTGCTCCATTCCTCATGAGTGCGACCCAGCCGCTTGAAATCCGACCTTGATGGAGTTTGAAGATGAACAACATTCGCTCGACCCTGTTCCTGCCGCCTTTGTTCACTGGGCTTGTCGGCGTCGCCCATGGCGGCCGTAATGACTCCGCCACCGATCCGCGCGATTTCAATGTGTACTACGCGCCGGCCTATCGACTGCCTGACCCGGCATTGATGACCCCCTTCGATGGCGAAAGGCAAAGAACTCATCCATTCGACCTACAAGTATTTGGGCGCTGAAAGTGGCAGACGCGCGGCCAACGGGCGCCCGTTCGTGGGCAACAAGCTCGCCTGCACCAATTGCCACATGGCCGACGGTACCCAGCCCAACACCTCGCCGTTTGTCGTGGCCGCGCAGAAGTACGCGCCGCCCGGAATCTTCAACTCGCGCTCGAACATCCTGCTCGATGTCCCTGCGCGCGTAAACACCTGCGTGGAACGCTCGCTTGCCGGCGAAGCGCTTCCGAGGACCAGCCAGGAGATGAAAGACATCGTGGCTTACATTGAATTTCTTGGTACCGGCCTTCAGCCGGGCTATACCTTCAGGCAGGTGAAGGGCCAGGAGTTTCCCGCAGTCGCTGCGCTGACCGTCGCTGCCAATCCGGTGCGCGGTCAGGAGATCTACAAAGACAACTGCAAGGGATGCCACGACGACGACGGCCAGGGCCGCTGGAACGACGAGGCGAAGCGCTATGACGTTCCGGCGCTATGGGGGAACAACAGCTTCGGCCTGATGTCGGGGATGGGCCGTCTGGCCGCTGCGGTGACCATGGTGTGGGGCACCATGCCGCGCGACAAGGTCAATGCTGTCGATCCAGCCACCCGCATGTCGCAGCAGGACGCCTGGGACGTAGCGGCTTGCCTGCTGTCCAAGCCCCACCCCTTCGACCAGCGCTATGTCCAGGACTGGACCGGCGTGGGCCCCGATGGAATGCCAAACTGGCTGCGCAAGCCCGCCAGCGCGTCCTATGACTTCACCATGCCGCGCATCAACTTCGGCGCGGCAACCGACGATCCGGGCAAGCCGCCGATGTTCACCACAACGCAGCATACGTTAGGCCCGTTCCAGCCTATTGAAGCCGCGCTCAAAGCAGCACGCAATGCTCGCGGTTTTCCGTGAGTCCACGCCCATGAAGAAGCCAACTCTTGTTTAGGAGAATCGAAATGAAACGACACAACGGATTGATCATTGGATTGTTCATCGCTAGCGGTTTGACTGCAGGCGCTGTCGCTCAAAGTCCGGCCACCGGTGCGGCCTCGGCGGCGGCGGCTGCCACCGCAAGTCCGAAAGCCTGGCAAGCGCCCGACATCACGAAACTGCCTGACGACAAATACGGCCAGGCGGTGCGCCAGGGCAAGGCCCTGATGGAGGAAACCTACAAGCACATCGGGCCCGAGGCGAAGGACGTGAACAAACGTTATGCCGGCAACAACCTGGCCTGCACCTCATGTCATATGGATGCGGGCGGCCGCAAGTTTGGCAACCCGTGGGTCGGCACCTTTGTGAGCTTCCCGCAGTACCGTGGGCGCGAAGACGCCATCTCCACCACCGAAGAGCGCATCAACGGCTGCATGGAGCGCAGCATGAACGGCCGCAAGTTGCCTCTGGACGGTGTCGAG
>JANNGN010000651.1:0-2104 GCA_031403895.1 Rubrivivax sp.
CGGTGGGGGCTGCTGGCCAGGGAAGCGAAGTGCTGGCGCGGGGCGAAGGTCGGCGGGCCGAAGTCACGCGGCGTCATCGCGGTCGCGCAGGCCCAGGTGATGCCGTCAAGTGCCTCGGCCAAGGTGGCCACCACGCGCGCACGGGCCAGCACATCGCTGGCGCCGCTGGCCAGGGCCAGGGCGTCCTTGTGCGCCAGCACGTCGGCCTCACGCGGCTGCACCAGCACCAGGTCACCGAAGCCCATGACCTTGATCGCACGCGCAGCCGCGCCGACATTGCCGGCATGGCTGGGTTGCAAGAGCACGAAGCGGGTCGGGTCTGGCATGGCTTGTGGGCGACGGCCGATCGGACGGGAGTTGAGTGGACGATCGCTGATGCGGGCACCGCTAAAATGCGGCTTCATCGGTAGGCAGCTGATTGTCGCCCTGCCTGCTGTTCGCTCTTTATCCCACTCAACGCTCCACACCCAGGCCGCCCATGTCGCAAGCGCTCCATCCCATGCTCAACATCGCCATCAAGGCGGCCCGTTCAGCGGGGTCCATCATCAACCGGGCGGCGCTTGACCTGGAGGTGATCAAGGTCGGCAGCAAGGGGCCCAACGACTTCGTCTCGGAAGTTGATCGCAAGGCCGAAGAAGTCATCATCCAGATCCTGCTTGAGGCCTACCCCGGCCACGGCATCCTGGCCGAAGAATCAGGCCGCGAGCATGGCGCCAAGGACAGCGAGTACCTCTGGATCATCGACCCGCTGGACGGCACCACCAACTTCCTGCATGGCTTCCCGGTCTATGCCGTGTCGATTGCGCTGGCCCACCGCGGCGTGGTGCAGCAGGCGGTGGTCTATGACCCGACGCGCAATGACCTGTTCTTTTCCAGCAAGGGCCGCGGCGCCTTCCTGAACGACCGGCGCCTGCGCGTGAGCAAGCGGCTGCGCATTGCCGACGCGCTGATCGGCACCGGTTTCCCATTCCGCAAGGGCGACAACTTCAAGCGTTACGTGAAGATGTTCGAAGAGGTCATGCAAAGCTGCGCCGGCCTGCGCCGCCCGGGTGCGGCCGCACTCGACCTGTGCTATGTGGCCGCCGGCTACTACGACGGTTTTTTCGAGACCGGCCTGAACCCCTGGGACGTGGCCGCAGGCTCGCTCATCATCACCGAAGCGGGTGGCCTGATCGGCAACTTCACTGGCGAGAGCGACTTCCTCTACCAGCGGGAAGTGGTGGCCGGCAACCCGAAGGTGTATGGGCAACTGGTGCAGATCCTGGCGCCGTACACGCGGGTCATCAAGGACGGCGCTGCGCTACCGGCTGAAGCCGCTGAACACGACGCCACCGCGGCCTTTGTGCAAGCCGCCGCAGAGCCGCTGAAGAAGCCGCCGCTGCGCATCCGCAAAGCCACCATGCACACCACGCCGGACGCCGACGACGCAGCGATGTGAACGCCGGCCGCGGCCTGCCTCACCAGGCTGCGCCCATCACGCCCTGTTCCGCCGCCAGCCAATGCTGCACGGCACTGGGCAGCGCGGCTGCATAGACCGGCAGGCCCATCGCAGCGTAGGACTCTGCGTTGCACACCAGCCCCTGCGGGCCAACGGCGGCGCCTTTCATGTAGCCGGCAGCGCAAACGCGGTCACCGTCCAGGAACTCGAAGCGCATGTAGTTCCAGTGGGCGTCGCAGGCGTCCAGCCTGAATCGCAGGCTGTAGCTTTGCAGTGGCATCAAGCCACGCCGATAGGTGATGAACGAGCCGCCCGCCATCGGCCTCCAGCCGCGTTTCAGCATCACGGCGGCAAAGCCGGTGCGCACGAAGTACTCCACCAGCATCAGGTCGATGACGGTCAGGTAGCGGCCGTTGTTCATGTGGCCGTTGATGTCGATGTCGTTTGGCAGCACGCGCAATTGGCGCTGCAGCAAGTCACCCGCTCGCAGGCGCGGCTGGCGCCAGGCGCGCAGCAGGGTCCAGAGCAGTCGGAGGTAGAGGTTCATGGCGCTACACTTGGTTCAGTTCTGAACATCTTAGTTCAAACTTGAACCATCTGCAAGGACTCCATGGCGACCAGGATTTCCACCTCGCGCAGCGCGCTGGCCAACGCCACGCAGTCCTG
>JANNGN010000652.1:0-5962 GCA_031403895.1 Rubrivivax sp.
GTGCGGTAGCGGATGACGGGCAACGCTTCTTTCGTCAAGGTGGTGAAGACGAGTTCGCCTTCGCTGCCTTCTGGAAGGACTGCGCCCGTGACGGGGTCGATGATCTCGGGGTAGAAGTGGTCTTCCCAGATCACCGGGCCGTCCTTCGATTCGATGCACTCGTTGGCCACGCCCGGGCCCATGACTTCGCTCAGGCCGTAGATATCGACGGCGTCGATGTCGGCGCTTTCTTGGATCTCGCGCCGCATCGCCTCGGTCCAGGGTTCGGCGCCGAAGATGCCGACGCTGACCGACATCGCGCGCGGGTCCTTTCCTTGGCGGCGAAACTCTTCAACGATGACCTGCATGTAGCTCGGCGTCACCATCAGGATGTCGGGCTTGAAGTCCTCGATCAGCTGCACCTGCTTTTCGGTCTGCCCGCCGCCCATCGGGATCACCGTACAGCCCAGCCGCTCGGCGCCGTAATGCGCGCCCAGGCCGCCGGTGAAGAGGCCGTAGCCGTAGGCCACCTGCACGATGTCGCCCGCGCGGCCGCCACTGGCGCGGATGCTGCGGGCCACGAGGTCAGCCCAGCGGTCGATGTCGCCCTGCGTGTAGGTCACCACCGTCGGCTTGCCCGTGGTGCCGCTGCTGGCGTGGATGCGCACGATCTTTTCTCGCGGCACCGCAGACATGCCGAAGGGGTAGTGCGCGCGCAGGTCGGCCTTGGTGGTGAACGGGAAGCGCGCCAGGTCGGCCAGCGTCTTGCAGTCCGAGGGCTGCACCCCGGCCGTGTCGAAAGTTAGCCTGTAGTGCGCGACGTTGTCGTAGGCGTGCTGCAGGCTCCATTGCAGGCGCTTCAGCTGCAACGCCTGCAACTCGTCGCGGCTGGCAGTCTCGATGGCTTCCAGGTCGCCGGGTTCGGGGCGTTTCACGGGCACGGTGCGTCCTTTTCGGCTTGCGCGACTTTCACCGCTGTTTGCCGATCGGCAGACCTTCGACCAGCGGCTTGCCTTTCACCGAGTAGGACCGGCCACGAAAGGCCGCCACGGCCTGGCCCAACTGGTTCTTCACCGACACGTCATAGACGCCCGTGCGGCCGGCCTTGCTGACCTCCGATGCAGTGGCGGTCAGCACGTCGCCCAGCCGCCCCGCCGCGATCAGGTTGACGTCGAAGCCCGCTGCCACCGTCACCTCGTTGTAGCTGTTGCAGGCCAGAGCGAAGGCGCCGTCGGCCAGCGTGGCGATGAAGCCGCCGTGGCAGATATCGTGGCCGTTGAGCATGTCGTCGCGCACGCTCATGCACAGCGTGGCGCTGCCGGGGCCGATGGCCAGCACTTGCATGCCGAGCGACTTTGACGCGCGGTCGTTGCGCCACATGGCATCGCGGGAAGCATCAGCCACTTGCTGCGGTGTCATGACTCAGCGGTCCTTGAAGACCGGCGCGCGCTTGGCGAAGAACGCAGATACACCTTCTGCGAAGTCCCCCGCGCGGCCCAGCTCGCGCTGGGTGCTGGCTTCGTGCGCCAGCGCATCGGCCAGATCCATCGGTTCTGCGGCGTCAATGAGGCGCCGCGTCTCGGCGAGCGCGCGGCTGGGCATCAACGCCAGGCGCTGCGCCAGGGCCAGCGCGCTGTCCATCAGCGCGGCGTCGTCCACGCACTTCCAGATCAGGCCCATGCGTTCTGCTTCTTCGGCCGGCAGCTTGTCGCCCGTCATCGCAAGCCCCAGCGCACGCGCGCGGCCCACCAGTCGCGGCAGCAGCCAGGTGCCACCACAGTCGGGCACCAGGCCGATCTTGCTGAAGGCCTGGATGAAGCTGGCACTGCGCGCCGCGACCACGAAGTCGCAGCACAACGCCAGGTTGGCGCCGGCGCCGGCGGCCACGCCGTTGACGACCGCGATCACCGGCACCGGCATCGTGCGCAGGCGCAGCGCCAGCGGGCGGTAGTAGCGATCGATGACGGCCCCCACATCCGCGCCACCCGTCATCGCGGGGTCACTCAAGTCCTGTCCGGCGCAGAAGCCGCGGCCACTGCCGGTGATGAGCACGGCGCGGATGCTGCCGTCGTCAGCCGCCTGCTGCAGTGCGGGCAGCAGTTCACCGTGCATGGCGGCGGTCAGGCTGTTGAGCGCAGCAGGCCGGTTGAGCGTGAGCGTGCGAACAGTGCCAGTGGTGGCAATTAGGACAGTGGCTTCAGGCATGGACAGAGACCCTCAAGGCAGTTCATCGACCGATTGGTCGGGTAATTTTATGCCAACCGTCGTGCAGGCCACCAGCCCGGGCCTGCACTGGGGCCAACGAACCAACGGCAGGCAGAATCGGGGCCCTCCATTCGACAGCCTGACCGCTTTCCACGTGCCCGACACCACGCCCGACACCGCCCCGCTCATGCCGCGCCTGATCTTGCTCGCCCCGATGGAAGGCGTGCTCGACCACAGCCTGCGCGACGTGCTGACGCGCGTCGGCGGCATCGACCGCTGCGTCTCGGAATTCATCCGCATCACCGACCAGTTGCTGCCCCGCCGCGTCTTCACGCGGCTGATGCCGGAACTGCTGCACGGCAGCCGCACGCCAGCCGGCACACCGGTGCGCGCGCAACTGCTGGGCTCCGACCCGGCCTGCCTGGCCGACAACGCGGCGCTGCTGGCCACGCTGCGGCCGGATGGCATCGACCTCAACTTCGGCTGCCCCGCCAAGACCGTCAACCGCCACCGCGGCGGCGCGGTGCTGCTGGACGAACCCGCGCTCGTGCATGACATCGTGGCCGCCGTGCGCCGCGCCGTGCCCGCGCAGGTGCCCGTATCGGCCAAGATGCGGCTGGGCCACCGCGACGACAGCCGCATGCTGGACTGCGCACTGGCAATAGCCGACGCCGGTGCCACTGAACTCGTCGTGCATGCACGCACCAAGCTGCACGGCTACCGGCCGCCCGCGTACTGGGACCGCATCGCACTCATCCGCCAGGCCGTGGCGATCCCCGTGGTGGCCAATGGTGAAGTCTGGACGGTGGCCGATGCCCGGCGCTGCATGGCCGAGTCGGGCTGCGACGCGCTGATGCTGGGCCGCGGCCTGGTCTCCGACCCCGGCCTGGCGCTGGCCCTGCGCGGCCTGGCGACGCCGGGCTGGGACGACCTGCTGCCGCTGCTCGGCCTGTACAGCCGCCTCATCGCGCCGCGCGTGGCGGCGCGGCACCGCGGTGGCCGCATCAAGCAGTGGCTGAACATGCTGCGCCGCCGCTTTGCCGGCGCGCAAGAGGCCTACGACGCCGTGCGCCACCTGAACGAGGCGGACGCGATCGATAGCTGCCTGCGGGCGCGGATGCGGTTGCCCGTGCCCCTGTCGATGCCCGCCCACGAGACAGTGCTGGAGGCCGCATGACGCTGGACATCGCCATCGTCGGTGGCGGTCTGGGTGGCCTGGCCGAGGCGCTGCGCCGCGTTGCCGCGCAACCTGAAACGGCCTGGGAATTGCGCCGCTGGCAGGACGACCGCGTGCGCGGGTGGCACCCGATGTCGGGACGCGCTTCCGAGACCAAACGCTGGGCGCTGGTGGACCGTCCGCTGTTGCCACGCTGGACCGCAGGCCACGCCAGCGAGGTGCAGCAGATCAGCCGCAGCCGCGAGATCCGCAACCACCTGCCGCACGGGCCAGAACAGATCGAGCGCGAAGCGGCCTTTGCACAAGGCGATCCGCTGCGCCAGAGCGCCTGGCCCTACGGCCACGATGTGCGCGCGGACGCAGCGGCAGGCTGATCCCAAGGCCCCAGGCAGATTCACCCTGTCGCTGCCACTCGCCCGTACAAGCCCGCATGCCCGAGCCCACCGACGACGAGCTGATGCGTGCCTTTGCAGGCGGCGACGCGGCGGCATTCGAGAGCCTCTACGCCCGCCACCAGGCGGCGCTGTACCGCTTTGTGCGCCGCCTGCTGGGCAGCAGCGCAGCCACGCAGGCCGACGAGGTGTTTCAGGACACCTGGCTGCGCGCCATCCAGGCGCGCCACAGCTGGCAGCCGCAAGGTGCTGCATGGCGCACCTGGCTCTTCACCCTGGCGCACCACCGCGCGGTGGACTGCCTGCGCAAGACAGGCCGCGAAATCAGCATGGAAAGCGATCAAGACCTCGCGCCCTGGGAGCCTGACGCCCAACCCTGGGCGGGCTGGCCCGCCGCCCAGAGCAGCGCCGAGGACCTGGCCTTCTGGCGCGCCGCCGGCCAACGCCTGCTCGACTGCCTGGACGGCCTGCCGCTGGCGCAGAAGACCGTCTTCCTGCTGCACCACGAAGACGGCCTGAGTGTCGATGAGCTGGCGCGCGCGCTCGAACTGGGCTTCGAGACTGCCAAGACACGGCTTCGTTATGCCATGAGCAAACTGCGCAGTTGCATGGGTGCCTACCTGCCGCAAAAGGTGGCCGGATGAAGCCCGTCGAAGCCGACGCCCACCTGCGCGCGGCGCTGCGCCACGCGCCCGATGCCGAAGTGGCGGCGCCGGCTGATGTCAGCGCGCAGATCATCGCGGCGGCCCACCGCAGCGCGGGCGAGCGGGCCGCGCCAGCAGTGCGCCCGCCCACGGCGCGCGGCCGCTGGTGGCTGCAACCGTGGGGTGCGTCGGGCGCGCTGGCCACGGTGCTGATGGCCGGTGTCATCGGGCTGATGTGGCGCGGTGAAACACCCGGCCCTGCGCGGATGTGGCCGCGCCGCAACTGGCCCAGGTACCGGGTCCAACACCTGCACCCGCGTCATCGCCCGCGGCAGCCGAAGCAGCCAATGCGACGGCGGCTGTTCAGGCACCGGCCGTCACTGCCATCGCAGCGCCGGCCGCAAAGCCAAGGCCGCTGGCAGGGCCACCAGCGGCCAAACCGGCGCCGAAACCATCGCTGCAAGCCATGGCGCCCGAGCCCGGTGAAACGATGGCGACAGCGCGTGAGGCCGCGCCGACTGCAGGTCCGCGTGCGGCCGAGACAGCGTCCCGAATGGTGGCGCAGGACCAGGCCGCAGCCGCTGCGCCAGCGGCCTTGGCAGCACAGGCACTCGCACCGCCCGCTGCAGCCCCCTCCAGGCAACGCGCTGCGGCCGGCGCGGCAGCCGTGGCAGCCGTGGCAGCCGTGGCCCCAGCGCCGTGGCGGACCGCGCCACAGGCCGGCGACCAGTTCAGCTGGCAGCCCGCCGGGCGCCTGATGGCACCCGACGCCGCCTGGCTGGCGCGGCTGTCTGCGCAGACTGCTGGCCGCTGGCAGCCGCTGCCCGATGCGCCTGCCGATCAACTCAGCGCCGAGATCGTGCAACTGCACTGGCAGCGCAGTGGCGCCACCGTCGCACGCTTCGGTTTCGACCGCAGCAGCGTGTGGTGGTGCGGCAGCGCGCCGCCCTGTGAACGTGCGCCGCTGGAGGCAGGCGCCCTGCGCGACCTGCTGGGTCAGCTGGCGCGCTGAAGGGTCGCGCCGCGCGGCCGCGTCATGAACCGAAACGCTGCTGCAGATACGCCAGCAGCGCGCGCAGCGTCTGCGCTTCGCCACCCGGCGGCCGGCCCGGCCTTGCGCCGTCATTCCATGCATACAGGTCGATGTGCAACCAGTCCTGCGCAGCCGGCACAAAGTCTTCCAGGAACAGCGCCGCGTTGATGGCACCGGCCATGGTCCCGCGGCCGGTGTTGACGATGTCGGCAATGTCGCTTTCGATGCCGCCGTGATACGGCGCCCACAGCGGCAAGTGCCACAGCGGGTCATGTACCGTCATCGACAGGTCCACCAGCTCTCGGGCTTGCGCAATGCTGCGGCAGAACAGCGCCGGCAGTTGTGAGCCCAGTGCGGTGCGCGCCGCGCCCGTCAGCGTCGCCAGGTCGATCATCAGCGCAGGCTTGCCCTCGGCGCCGTAGGCCAGCGCGTCGCACAGGATGACGCGGCCTTCGGCGTCGGTGTTGCCGATCTCGATGTGCAGGCCCTGGCGCGTCTTGAACACGTCGCCCGGTCTGAACGCATTGCCGGC
>JANNGN010000653.1:0-3921 GCA_031403895.1 Rubrivivax sp.
CCCACCACCACCTCGGGCATCACGAGCGGCGCGTTGACCATGCCCGAGAACAGCGTGCGGCCGAAGAAGCGCTTGTACTTGTTCAGTGCGAAAGCGGCGAAGGTGCCCAGCACGACCGAGCCGCAGGCGGTCATGAAGGCAATCTGCAAACTGAGCCACAGGCCGGCCAGCATTTCGCCGTCGCTCGCCAATTGCGCATACCACTTCAGCGTGAAGCCGCGCCAGACGTTGGGGATGGGCGAGTCGTTGAACGAGAAGATCACCAGCGCCACGATCGGCACGTACAGGAACAGATAGCCCGCGCCGAGCCAGCCGCGTGCGAACCAGGTGTTGAAGCTGTCGGAGGTGCCGTTCTTCATGCCCGACTTTCTTGCGCCTCGGCCTGGTATTTGTTGAAGATCGCCAACGGCACGATGATCAGCAGCACCATCACGACGGCCACGCTGCTGGCCATCGGCCAGTCGTTGTTGCTGAAGAATTCGTCCCACAGCACGCGGCCGATCATCAGCGTCTCGGGCCCGCCCAGCAGTTCGGGAATGACGAATTCGCCGATGCAGGGGATGAACACCAGCATGCTGCCCGCAATGATGCCGGCCTTGGACAGCGGCACCGTGATCTTCCAGAACGCGGTGAAGGGCGTCGCACCGAGGTCGGCTGCGGCTTCGAGCAGCCGCAGGTCCATCTTCACGAGGTTGCCGAACAGCGGCAGGATCATGAAGGGCAGGTAGGTGTAGGTCATGCCCAGCACCAGCGAAAACGGCGTGTGCATCAGCTTGGCCGGTGCCGAGATCAGGCCCATGCCCAGCAGCAACTGGTCCAGCCCCAGGCCAATGATGATTTCTGCCACCCAGCCGCCTTCGGTCAGCAGGCCGCGCCAGGCATAGACGCGCAGCAGAAAGCTGGTCCAGAAGGGCAGCATCACCAGCATCAGCAAGACCGGCTGCCGCGTGGGCTCGGCACGCGCCATGAAGTAGGCGAAGGGGTAGCCGATCAGCAGGCACAGCAGCGTGGTGGCAGCCGCGTAGCGCAGGCTGGCGAGGTAGGTTTTGACGTACAGCGCGTCTTCGGTGATGAAGACGTAGTTGCTGAACTTCAGCGCCAGCGTCAGCACGCCGTCTTTGAGCGTTAGCACGTCCTTGAAGACGACGTTGTCCATCTCTGACACGCTGATCTTGCCGACGATGAAAAAAGGCGCCAGGAAGAACAGCAGCAGGAACACAAACGGCACCGCGATGACAAAAGCGCGGCCAGTGAGGAGCGACTTGAATCCGTTCATCGCAGCTCAGGCCGGCTATTGCGTCAGCACCACGTGCGCGGAATCAGACCAGTGCGCCCACACGCTGTCGCCCCAGGTGATGGCTTCGTCGCGGTGGCGCTGGGTGTTGGCCATGCTCACTTTCAGCCTGGCGCCGCTGGCCAACTGCAGGTGAAAGACCGTGAAGCTGCCGAAGTAGGACATCTCTTTCACGGTGCCCTGAACCTGGTTGAAGTCACCGTCGGGCTTGACCTTGCCGAGTGCAATCTTCTCGGGCCGCAGCGCCACCGTGACGGCCATGCCTTCGGTGCCGGTGATGCCGTGGCCGACGTAGTGTTTGCAATCGGCTGACCCGATGATGCAGTGGTCCACCTGGTCAACGTCCAGCGTGCCGTCCATCAGATTGACGTTGCCGATGAAGTCGGCCACGAAGCGCGTGGCCGGCGTTTCGTAGATGTCGCCCGGCGCGCCAACTTGCAGGAAGCGGCCTTCACTCATCACCGCGATGCGGCTGGCCATGGTCATGGCTTCTTCCTGGTCGTGCGTGACCATGACGCAGGTGACGCCGACCTGTTCGATGATGTTGACGAGCTCGATCTGCGTTTCTTCGCGCAGCTTCTTGTCCAGCGCACCCAGCGGCTCGTCCAGCAGCAGCATCTGCGGCTGTTTGGCCAGGCTGCGCGCCAGCGCCACGCGCTGCTGCTGGCCGCCCGATAGCTGATGCGGCTTGCGCTGCGCGAATTTGGCCAACTGCACGAGCTTGAGCATCGCGTCCACCCGCGCCGCGATCTGGTCCTTCGGCAGCCCTTCGCGCTGCAGCCCGAAAGCGATGTTCTGCCACACGTTCAGGTGCGGAAAGAGCGCGTAGCTCTGGAACATCATGTTCATCGGCCGCGGGTAGGGCGGCAGGCCGGCCAGGTCGTGGCCATTCAGGATGATGCGGCCGGAGGTGGGCGCCTCAAAGCCCGCCAACATGCGCAGCAAGGTGCTCTTGCCGCAACCCGATGAGCCCAGCAGCGCGAAGATCTCGCCCTTGGCGATGTCGAGGCTGACGTTGTTGACAGCCCTGAAACCGTTGAAGTCCTTGACGATTTCCTTGATCTGCAGGAAGGCGGGTTGTGCTGCTGCTGCCGCCGCTGCCGAAACCGTGGAAGTCATGCTGGCCATGGGAAGTTGCCGCGACGGAAGGGCGTCAAATGCCGGTCTTGAACGAGGTGTAGGTGCGCGTCATCAGCCGGCGCAAGTCGTTGTTCAGCGAGTCGGGCGGGATCATCTTGGCCAGTTCATTCGGCGCCAGGAAGACGGTTGGGTTGCTCACCACTTCGGGCTTGATGAACTTCTTCGACTCGGCGTTGGGGTTGGCGTAGAAGACCTTGTTCGTCAGCGCCGCGTGTACCTCGGGCCGCATGACGTAGTTGATGAACTTGTGCGCGTTGCCCGGCCGCGGTGCGTCGCTGGGGATGACCATGACGTCGAAGAACAGCAGCCCGCCAGTCTTGGGCAACAGGGCCTGGATGTTCTGGCCCGTCTTGCCGTCGATGGCACGCTGGCGCGCGATGTTGATGTCGCCGCTCCAGCCCAGTGCCACGCAGATGCTGCCGCTGGCCATGTCGTTGATGTAGCCCGACGAACTGAAGAGCGTGACGTAGGGCCGCACCGACTTGAGCAGCGCCGCAGCGGCGCCATAGTCGCCAGCGTTCTTGCTGAACGACGCTTTGCCCAGGTAGTGCAGCGCGGCGGGCACCACTTCGGTGGCGCTGTCCAGGAAGCTCACGCCGCAGCCCTTGAGTTTGGCTGTGTACTCGGGCTTGAAGACCAGGTCCCAGACGTTGTCGGGCATCGGCGTGCTGCCGAGAGCGGCCTTGACCTTATCGACGTTGATGCCCACGGTGGTGAAGCCCCAAAGCCAGTTCACCATGTACTCGTTGCCCGGGTCCATGCGCGCCATTTGCGCCTGCACGGCAGGGTCCATGTAGCGCAGGTTGGGCAGTTGGCTCTTGTCGAGCTTGCGCAGCAGGCCGCCGTCGGACTGCAGCTTGGCCCAGTTGGAGCTGGGCATCACGATGTCGTAGCCGGTCTTGCCCGCCACCAGCTTGGCATGCACGATTTCGTTGTTGTCAAAGTTGTCGTAGCGCACCCGGATGCCGGTTTCCTTTTCGAAGTTGCGCAGCGTGTCTTCGGCGATGTAGTCCGACCAGTTGTAGATGTTGAGGACTTTTTCTTCCTCTTGCGCCATGGCCAAAGGCGCCGTCAATGCAAGGCCAAGAACACAGATGCGGCGAAAGACCTGACTACAGAGGAAAGACTGCGGTTTCATGAGGGGACCCTTCAGCAAGCAAATGTTGGACACGGTGAATGCAAGGCTAACTGCGCGGGCGGGTTCAATTCAACCAGCCGTGCTGCTGCGCGTCGGCCAGCGTGAGATCGAGACAACGGCGGATCAGCGCCACCATCTCGTCGATCTGTGCGCGTGTGATGACCAGCGGCGGCGCAATGATCATGCGGTCGCCCACGGCGCGCATGATCAGGCCACTGGCAAAACAATGACCACGGCAGACCATGCCGATGGCCACTGACTCATCAAACGCCGTGCCCTGGGTTTTGTCCTTGACGAGCAGCAGCGCGCCCATCAGGCCGCAGGTCTCGGCGTCACCCACCAGCGGGTG
>JANNGN010000654.1:0-2069 GCA_031403895.1 Rubrivivax sp.
CGGATCCCACTTGTAGGAATTTTCGGTGTGGATACGTTCACCAGCCGCAAAACGGCGCTCGCCGCCAGGCCAGGCCACCACCAGCGGCACGCGCGCTTCAAGGTGCAACTCGATGCGCGACTCCGCGCGGTTGAACTGCCCGATGTGGCGCCACTGGCGCGGGTCGAAGTCGCTGCCGATCAGGCGGTTCAGGTGGCGCAGCAGGTTCAGGTTGAAGGCCGCCGTGACGCCCAGCGGGTCGTCGTAGGCGGCGTTGAGCAGCGCGTCGGACTTGATGCGGTCCACGCCGATCAAGAGGCCGCCCCCGCCCCCACCCCAGCCTTCACCCCCGTTCGCCAGCGCATGGCATTCACGCAGCAGACGCAGCGCCTCTTCGGGGTTGAAGTTGCCGATGCTGGAGCCCGGGTAGAAGACCAGCGCCGGGCCTTCGAGCACGCCCGGTGGCAACGCCAGCCGGGTCGAGAAGTCCAGGCCCACGCCCACCATGTCGATCGACTCGTGCTGGCCTTGCAGCGCGGTGAGCGCGTCTCTCAGGAACTCCACCGAAATGTCCACCGCGACATAGCGCGCCGGCGCCAGCGGCGCGAAGAGGCGGGCTGCCTTGGCGCAATTGCCCGCACCCAGGTCAACCAGCGTGGCACGCGGGCCGGTAGCGGCCAGGGCGGCGGCGGCGATGTCGGCGCCGTGGCCGCTCAGGATGCTGGCTTCGGTGCGCGTGGGGTAGTACTCGTCGAGCTCGGTGATGGCGTCAAAGAGGCGCGAGCCCAGGGCATCGTAGAAAAACTTGGGCGACACGCGCGCCGCGCCAGCGCGCAGGCCTGCCACGGCTTCAATGACCAGTGGCGCAGCAGCGAGTTCGTGAAGTTGCAGAAATTGGGGTGTGCGCATACGGTCGTTCGGGCGCTGCGTTTGGGCTGGCGTTGTTCGGGTGGAGTGACCAGGGTGCGGCGCAGGCCGCCAGGTCAACCCGGCCCAAGGGGCGGCAATGTAGCAGCCCGCAGCAGATAGTTCGCACATGGGTTCAAATGCGCCCCGCGGCACGGGCCGCGCCCTTGAGTCCCAGGAGCAGGTCCATGATCAGTCTGTCCCCCTCGCGCACCTTCCGTGCGCTGATGAGTTGTGCGCTGCTGGCCTTTGGTGCCATGGCGCACGCACAGCAGGTGTTTCGCATCACCACCATCCCCGAAGAAGTGGCCACCGAGCAGACGCGCAAGTTCACGCCCATCGCCAACTACCTGGAAAAGAAGCTCGGCATGAAAGTCGAGTTCACGCCGGTCAGCGACTATCCCGCTGCGGTGGAGACCCTGGTCAACAAGAAGGTTGACCTGGTCTGGCTTGGCGGCTTCACCTACGTGCAGGCCAGCATCCGATCGGGCGGCAAGGTGGTGCCCATTGCCCAGCGCGAGGAAGACACGCGCTTCCAGTCGGTCTTCATCGCCAAGACCGACTCGGGCATCAAGACGCTGGCCGACATGAAGGGCAAGCAGGTGTCCTTCGGCTCACAAAGCAGCACCTCGGGCCACCTGATGCCGCGCAGCTTCCTGCTGCAGGCCAGGATCGACCCCGAGAAGGACATCAAGCGCATCGCCTACTCGGGCGCGCACGACGCCACCATCGCGACGGTGGTCAGCGGCAAGGTCGACGCGGCCGCGCTCGACATCACGGTGTGGCGCAAGTTCGTCACCGAGAACAAGGTCGATACCAAGGCGGTGGATGTGTTCTTCACCACCGCGCCCTACTTCAACTACAACTGGTCGGTGCACGCCGACATGCCGGCCGAGCTGCGCAACCGCATTCAGAAGGCGCTGCTCGACCTGGACCCGGCCACGCCCGAAGGCAAGGAGATCCTGGGCCTGAACCGTGCCACGCGCTACATCGCCACGCAGCCCGACAACTACAAGGGCATCGAAGCCGCCGCGCGCAGCGCAGGCCTGCTCTGACAGCCGCGCGTGGAGCTTGAACTGCAGGGCGCCAGCGCGCGCCACCCGGCAGCGCGAGCCGGCAGCGTGCCGGCCTTGCGAGCGGTGGCGCTGCGCGTGGCCAGCGGCGAACAGCTGGCGGTGATCGGG
>JANNGN010000655.1:0-4400 GCA_031403895.1 Rubrivivax sp.
CGAAGTGCCGCAGACCATCACCGTCAGCGTCTTCAAGGTTCCCGGTGAAACCAACACCGACGACCTGAGCCCCGCGCCCGACGCCTGGAGCCGCCCGGACATTCCGCTGCACTACCTGGCGATGCTGAAGAACACGCGCGACGGCGCGGCCTTCAAGCCCGAAGAAGACGGCAAGCGCGGGCCCATGCAATTCATCGAAGACCTGAAGAAGAAGGGCCATCTGGTGGCCTATGTGGGCGACGTGGTCGGCACCGGTTCGTCGCGCAAGAGCGCCACCAACAGCATCGTCTGGGGCTTTGGCCAAGACATTCCTTACGTGCCCAACAAGCGCTTCGGCGGTGTCACGCTTGGCGGCAAGATTGCGCCGATCTTCTTCAACACGCAGGAAGATTCGGGCGCGCTGCCGATCGAAGTCGATGTCTCGGGCCTGGAGATGGGCGACGTGCTCGATGTGCTGCCCTACGCCGGCAAGATCCTGAAGAACGGTGCGCTGGTGAAGGAATTCAAGTTGCGCAGCGAAGTGTTGTTTGACGAAGTGCGTGCCGGTGGCCGCATCAACCTCATCATCGGCCGCAGCTTGACGGCCAAAGCACGCGACTTCCTGGGCCTGCCCGCCAGCACCGCGTTCCGCTTGCCGGCGCCTGCTGCTGCCACGAAAGCCGGCTTCACGGTGGCGCAGAAGATGGTGGGCCGTGCCGTCGGCCTGCCAGAAGTGAATGGTCATCAACCCGGCGTGCGCCCCGGCACCTATTGCGAGCCGAAGATGACGACCGTCGGCAGCCAGGACACCACCGGCCCGATGACGCGCGACGAGCTGAAAGACCTGGCCTGCCTGGGCTTCAGCGCCGACCTTGTCATGCAGAGCTTCTGCCACACCAGCGCCTACCCGAAGCCGGTGGACGTGAAGACGCACCGCGAGCTGCCGGCATTCATGAGCAACCGCGGCGGCGTCAGCCTGCGCCCAGGGGATGGTGTCATCCACAGCTGGCTCAACCGCCTGCTGCTGCCCGACACGGTGGGCACCGGTGGCGACAGCCACACGCGTTTCCCGATCGGCATCAGCTTCCCAGCAGGGTCGGGCCTGGTGGCTTTTGGCGCTGCCACCGGCGTGATGCCGCTGGACATGCCTGAGAGCGTGCTGGTGCGCTTCAAGGGTGAGATGCAGCCCGGCGTGACGCTGCGCGACCTGGTGCATGCGATCCCGTTGTATGCCATCAAGCAGGGCCTTCTCACGGTGGCCAAGTCCGGCAAGGTCAACGCCTTCAGCGGCCGCATTCTGGAGATCGAAGGCCTGCCCGACCTGAAGGTGGAACAGGCCTTCGAGCTGAGCGACGCATCGGCAGAGCGCAGCGCCGCCGGCTGCACCATCAAGCTCAACCCCGCGCCGATCAAGGAATACCTGACGAGCAACGTCGTGCTGATGAAGACCATGATCGCGAGCGGCTACGCCGACGCGCGCACGCTGGAACGCCGCATCCAGAAGGTCGAAGCCTGGCTGGCCAACCCCACGCTGCTGCAAGCCGACAAGGACGCCGAGTACGCCGAGGTCATCGAGATCGACCTGGCCGAGATCAAGGAGCCGATCCTGTGCTGCCCCAACGACCCCGACGACGCCAAGTTCCTGAGCCAGGTCGCCGGCACCAAGATCGACGAAGCCTTCATCGGTAGCTGCATGACGAACATCGGCCACTTCCGTGCCGCTGCCAAGCTGCTGGCGGGGCAGCGCGACATACCCGTCAAGTTGTGGGTGGCGCCGCCGACCAAGATGGACCAGACCGAGCTCATCAAAGAGGGGCACTACGCCGCCTTCGGCGCCGCCGGTGCGCGCACCGAACAGCCCGGTTGCAGTCTGTGCATGGGCAACCAGGCGCAGGTGCGGGAAGGGGCGACGGTGGTGAGCACATCGACGCGCAACTTCCCCAACCGGCTGGGCAAGAACACGAATGTGTATCTGGCATCGGCCGAGCTGGCAGCAATCGCATCGCGCCTGGGCCACATCCCGAGCGTGGCCGAATACCACGCGGCCATGGGCATCATCAACCAGGACAACGCCAGCGTGTACCAGTATCTGAACTTTGATCAGATCGAGGAGTACGCGGATGCGGCGAAGGGCGTGGTGGCCTGAGCGGTTTCGGCGCGCTGCTCTTGAAAGGTCCGCTGCGGTGGACCTTTTCCTTGTGGACGGTGCCAGCCGCTTTGCGCTTGCCTGAAAACAGCGCTCACGGCAGTCAATGCCGCTTCAGGAATCCGCAGGCCGTGACGACTCGGGATACCGGCGCAAGAACGCGTCAGGGTTGAGTGCAGGCACCGGTGAGCCCTTGAAGTCGCGCTCATTGCGCGTGATGATGAATTGCGCCCCGCAGGCCATCGCGGCCGCGACCTGAAGCGCGTCTTCAAAATCGCGCATGGGCAAGTCATGCGCCGCCAGTGCATCGGGCCGACCGGTCTTTGCCACGTCGGCCCAGCCGAGCATGCTGCGGATGAAGTCGCGCCCTGAAATGGCGGATTGCTGCCGCTCGATCAAGTACGCCAGGGTGGCCACCGAGTGCCAAGCCAGCCAGCCTTCGTGCTGCCTGCCGCAGCGGGCCAAAAGTTGGGCCGAGGCGGCTGCGCCGGGGCGTTGCAGTGCCACATCGAGCAGCACGTTGATGTCGATCAACAAGCGCATGGCGGCTTTAGCGAAGGTGCTTGGCAAGCAGGTGCGCCAGCCTTGGGTCGGCAGCTTCAACATCCCGAGCCTCTGGCAGCTTCAAACGGCCTTGCCACTGCGCCACCCAGCGTTCAGCCGCTCCTGCCGTGACGCCCTGCGCCAACAGCGACTGTTCCAGGGCTTCACGCACCACCGCGGACTTGGAAAGCCCGCGTTTGCGGCTGACTTCATTCAAGGCGGCGTTAAGGTCGTCGGGCAGCTTGAGTGTGATGACGTTCATACCGGGGCTCCGCGTAATACCGTGCACTATGCCGGATATTACCAGCGCCGCCCATCTGGCTTAAAGAAGAAGTTTCAGTGGCGGCTCACTGGCACCCCAATGATGTCGGAGCTGCGGTCCACCGGTCCCTGGCTCGCATAATCAACCGCATCCCCTGCCAGGAGCCCCCATGAGCACAACCAAGCACCCCTACGCCACCACCCTCAAGACCTTCACCACCGCATCCGGCAAGCAAGGGCAGTTCTACTCGCTGCCGGCCCTGGCCAAGCGCTTCCCGAACGTCAACCGCCTGCCCGTCAGCATTCGCATCGTGCTCGAAAGCGTGCTGCGCAACTGCGACGGACTCAAGGTGACGAAGGCGCATGTGGCGCAACTCGCGCAGTGGGGCGCCACCGCGCCGCGCACCGAAGAGATCCCCTTCGTCGTGGCGCGCGTGGTGCTGCAGGACTTCACCGGCGTGCCGCTGCTGGCCGACCTGGCCGCCATGCGCAACGTCGCCGAGAAAATGGGGCGCGACCCGAAAAGCATCGAGCCGCTCGTTCCCGTGGACCTGGTGGTGGACCACAGCATCATGATCGACCACTTCGGCTCGCCGAAGGCGCTGGACCTGAACATGAAGCTGGAATTCAAGCGCAACCAGGAGCGCTACCAGTTCATGAAGTGGGGCATGGACGCCTTCAGCACCTTCGGCGTCGTGCCGCCGGGCTTCGGCATCGTGCACCAGGTGAACCTGGAGTACCTGGCGCGTGGCGTGCACAAGACGAAGGGCGTGCCGAGCAGTGAGCTGAAGCCACCGAAGCTGTATTACCCCGACAGCCTCGTCGGCACCGACAGCCACACCACCATGATCAACGGCATCGGCGTCGTCGCCTGGGGCGTGGGCGGCATCGAGGCCGAAGCCGGCATGCTTGGGCAGCCGGTCTATTTTCTAACGCCTGATGTGGTGGGCATGGAACTCAGTGGCAAGCTGCGGGAGGGCGTGACCGCCACCGACCTGGTGCTGACCGTGACCGAGATCCTGCGTGCGCAGAAAGTGGTGGGCAAGTTCGTCGAATTCTGCGGTGAAGGCACGCGCACGCTGAGCCTGCCCGACCGCGCCACCATCGGCAACATGGCGCCCGAGTACGGCGCCACGATGGGCTTCTTTCCGGTCGATGAAAAGACCATCGAATACTTCCAGGGCACCGGGCGCACGAAGGCCGAGATCGAAGCCTTCGAGGCCTATTTCAAGGCGCAAAAGCTGTTCGGCATTCCTTTGGCGGCGGACATCGACTACAGCCAGATCGTCAAGCTCGACCTCTCCAGCGTAACGCCCAGCCTGAGCGGCCCCAAGCGCCCGCAGGACCGCATCGAACTTGGGGCTGTGGCCAGCAAATTCAGCAGCCTGTACAGCGCACCGGCAGCTGAGAACGGCTTCAACCAGCCGGCTGAAAAACTGGGCATGCTGGTCAGCACGCCGTCGGGGCTGGA
>JANNGN010000656.1:0-1519 GCA_031403895.1 Rubrivivax sp.
CTACCACTCGCCGGCCTACCAGTTGCTGGTGGCGGTGCGCCAGGGCGCGTCGCGCGGCGGCGTGCTGCTGGCGATTGAGGGCGTCTGAGGGATTGCTGCGGCCACGCGCAGCCCGGCGTGCGTCACTCGGGCTTGATGCCCCGCCGCCTTGATCACCGTTGTCCAGCGCTCGTATTCGCCCTTGACGAAAGCGGTGTAGGCCTTCGAGCCCTGCACCGGCACCACGAAGCCCAGCGATTCCATGCGCTGGCGGATGGCCGGGCTGGCCATGATCTTGGCGAGTTCGGCTTCCAGCCGGTCCACCACCGGCTGCGGCGTGCCGCGCGCCAGCGACAGGCCCGACCAGCTTAGCGCCTCGAAGCCGGGGAAGCCGCTTTCGGCGATGGTTGGCACATCGGGGTAGAGCGCATTGCGCTGAGCGCTGGTGACGGCCAGCGGGCGCAGCTTGCCGGCACGCACATGCTGCAGCGCGGTGTCCTGGTTGATGAACATGAGCGGGATCTGGCCGCCCAGCAGGTCGGTCATCATCGGCCCGCCGCCGCGGTAGGGAATGCCGACCATGAAGAAGCCGTTGCAGGCCTTCACGCCGCTCGCGCAGCGGCTGGCGGTTTGCTTCAGCAGCTCCATCGCCATGTGGCCCGACGCGGCGTGGGTGTAGCCGTAGTTGAGCTTGCCCGGGTTCTTGCGCACGTAGTCCACCAGGTCCTGGAAGGTCTTGAAGGGCTGGTCGGGATGCACCACCAGCACGTTGGGGCCCGAGTGCACCTGCGTCACGTGCACGAAGTCCTTCATGCTGTCGTAGGGCAGCTTCGGGTCCAGGCCATGCGCGACGGCGTTCTGGCCGACACCGGTCTGGATGAGGGTGTAGCCGTCGGCCGGCATCTTGACGGCGCGCGCGGTGCCGGTGGTGCCGCCAGCGCCGCCGATGTTCTCGATGATCACCGGCTGCTTGAGCGCCTTGGCCAGCTCTTCGCTGACCATGCGCGCCATCACGTCGCTGGTGCCGCCGGGCGGGAAGGGCACGACGATCTTCACGGGTTTGGCGGGCCAGGCTGCGTCTTGCGCGAAGGACGGTGCAGCGCCGGCCACCAGAGCCACCACGGCCACGGCAGCGGCGGTGCAAAGCAGGGTGCGACGGACCATGGGCGGGTCTCTCGGTGACGTGCGGGTGTGGGTGTGGGTGTGGGCGTGGGTTTTCGTGCGCATGTGAGTCAGGGCCTGGCCAGACTCAAGCGCCCAGCATGTCGGCCCAGATGTTTTGCGCCCAGCTCAGCGCATAGCGGCCTTCTACCGCGCTGGCAGCGGCCGAGACACCGCCCGAGCCCGGCACAGTCTTGAAGGTTTTGTCAGTCGCGTCGTACTGGTGCACGCTGGCCACATGCACCACGTCCTGCGCGGTGACGAAGCTGTAGCAGGTGTTCATCACCACCGGCGTGGCGTTGACGGGCCTGCCCTGCAGCAACTCGATGATGGCGGCGGCCGCCACCTTGGCATGCTGGTTGGCCATGTGGCCGCTCTT
>JANNGN010000657.1:0-5958 GCA_031403895.1 Rubrivivax sp.
GTGAGGCCCAGGCGGTCGTCGCGAAAGCGTTCGCGCAGCGTGCGCAGGGTGTCAAACCAGGGCCAGGCGCGCAGCGTGTGCGGCAGCTCGGTCAGCATCAGCCGCAGCGTCGCGCGGGCGCGTTGGGCTGGGCTTAAAACGTCGTCGCTCATGCTGGCTATGATGCCGCATGACCCTGAGCACCGAGCCCGACACAGACGTTGACATTGATCCGAAACCGAACGAACCCGATGCAGTCGTGCGCCGTTCGCGCGCGGCGGCGCTGGCCGGCTTGATCGGCCTCATCGTGCTGGGCCTGGCGTGGGAGCTGTGGCTGGCGCCCACCGGCAGCGGCACGCTCGCCATCAAGGTGCTGCCACTGGTGTTGTGCCTGGTGGGCCTGTGGCGGCACCGCATGGTGACCTTCCGCTGGCTCAGCCTGCTGCTGTGGCTGTACATGCTGGAAGGGTTGGTGCGCGGCACCACTGAACGGGGCTTGTCGCAGGCACTGGCGCTGATCGAGATCGTGCTCTGCCTGTGGCTGTTTTCAGCCAGCACGCTGTACATCCGCTGGCGCCTGCGCCATGGCGCGCGGGCGGCGCAATGACGCTGCTTGACGAGATTCGCGCTGCCGTCGGCGCCCACCACGTGCTGACCGAAGGCGACCTGTCGGCGTGGGAGCTGGACTGGCGCCGCCGCTGGCACGGCAAGGCGCTGGCCGTCGTGCGGCCGGGCAGCACGGCCGAGGTGGCTGCCGTCGTGCGGCTGTGCGCCGCGCACGGCGTGAGCATCGTGCCGCAGGGCGGCAATACGGGCCTCGTGGGCGGCGGTGTGCCTGACGGGACTGGCACGCAGGTGCTGCTCAGCCTGCTGCGTTTGAACCGCGTGCGCGAGATCGACAGCGCCAACCTGACGCTGACGGCCGAAGCCGGTTGTGTGCTGCAGGTGCTGCAGTCCGCCGCCACCGAACACGGCCTGCTGCTGCCGCTGAGCCTGGCGGCCGAGGGCAGTTGCACGCTGGGCGGCAACCTCGCCACCAACGCCGGCGGCACGCAGGTGCTGCGCTGGGGCAACACGCGCGAACTCTGCCTGGGCCTGGAAGTGGTGACCGCCAGCGGCGATGTCTGGCAAGGCCTGTCCGGCCTGCGCAAGGACAACACCGGCTACGACCTGCGCGACCTCTACATCGGCAGCGAAGGCACGCTCGGGATCATCACCGCCGCCACCATGAAGCTGGCGCCGTTACCGGCCGCGATCACGACCGCTCTGGCAGCGTGTCATACCCTGGCCGACTGCGTGGCGCTGTTGAACCTGGCGCGCACGCGGCTGGGCGCCGGCCTGACGGGCTTTGAGGTCATGGGCCGCTACGCACTCGACCTGGTGGCACGCCACTTCCCCGCCTTGCCGCAGCCACTGCCCAACGCGCCTTGGACCGTGCTGCTGGAGCAGAGCGACGTCGAAGGTGAAGCGCAGGCGCGCACCCGATTTGAAGCCCTGCTGGCCGCAGCGCTGGACGCCACCACCGTACACGACGCGGTGGTGGCCGAAAGCCTGGCGCAGAGCCGCGCACTCTGGCACCTGCGCGAATCGATTCCGTTGGCGCAGGCCGCAGAGGGCCCCAACATCAAACACGACATCTCGCTGCCGGTGTCAGCCATCTGCGGCTTCGTGGCGCGCACCGATGCCGCACTGCGTGCGCGTTATGCAGGCGTGCAGCTCGTCAACTTCGGCCATCTGGGCGACGGCAACCTGCACTACAACGTGCAGGCGCCGACCGGCAGCGACGGCAAGCGTTTCCTGGCCGAGCAGGAACATGCGGTGAATCAGATCGTGTTCGACGCGGTGGCCGCGTGCGGCGGGTCGTTCTCGGCCGAGCACGGCATTGGCCTGCTCAAGCGCGATGAACTGGCGCAGCGCAAATCGCCGGTGGCGCTGCAGCTGATGCGCAGCATCAAGGCCGCGCTGGACCCGCAGGGTTTGATGAACCCGGGCCGGGTTCTCTAACGTTGCAGTTTCACTGCACCGGGCCCTTCAGCGCAGCCGGCATCGGGATCGACATCGTCTCGATGCCCTCGTCCTGCAGCGCCGCACGTTCCTGCGCCGTGGCCTGGCCGCGGATGCCGCGCGCGGCTTCTTCACCGTAGTGGATGCGGCGCGCTTCTTCGGCGAAACGGTCGCCCACGTCTTCGGTGCGGGACACCAGTTCACGCACGGTCTTTAGCCACACGGCCTGCAAGTCAGCGGTCTGCGGCCTGGCCACTGGTTCACTGGCGCCCGACAAGTTCAGGCGCGGCGCCGACGGCAGCCGGCTGATGACCTTGTCGGCACAGAGTGGGCACTCGACCTGGCCGGCGCCGTTCTGTGCCATGTAGTCGTCGTCGGAGGCAAACCAGCCTTCGAAGCCGTGGCCGTTGGTGCATCGCAGGTTGAGGACCTTCATTCGCTCTGGATCATAGGGCTGCCGGCGCAGTCGCGCTGTGCCAGACACACGCCCTGCGGCCCGCTTGCATCTGTTGCAGCCAGCGCAGGCCGACCAGCGTCTTGACATCGGGCAATTCGCCACGCGCTTCCAGCGCTTCCAGCGCGTCGATGTCCAAGGTCACCGTCTCGACAAACTCGCCTGCGTCGGGCCTGGGCGGGCCAGCCTGCAGGCCGCGCGCAAACCACAGCCAGATGCTTTCGGTGGAGTACGCTGCAGCGTTGTGAATCTCGCCGGCAAAGGCCCATTCGCGCGCCAGGTAGCCGGTCTCTTCGCGCAGTTCACGCACCGCGCAGACAAGCTGGTCTTCGCCTGTTTCCAGCTTGCCTGCGGGCCATTCCAGCAGCACCTTTCCCAGCGGGTAACGGTGCTGACGCACGAGCACCAGGCGGCCGTCATCCAGGACTGGAATCACAGCCACTGCACCCGGGTGCTGCACGAATTCACGCGTGGCCTTTGCGCCGTCGGGCAGCAGCACCTCGTCGCGCCGGACCTCGAGGAAGCCCCCCGACAGCAGCGTGACACCGCCGGTGCGGCGTTCAGTCAGGTGCCGGTCCTTGTCAGGCGGCGCGGCATCGGCTGTCGGCATCGGCACGCTCAACGGGTGATTTGTCAACTGGCGAGTCTTCAACTCGCCAGGGCCTTGACGATGGCGTCGCGGCACATCGCCATCAGGCCGCCCGAGAACGGCCCGAACAGCAGCACCGCCGCGCCATTCAAGGCCAGCAGCAGCGTGACGCCCTGGGGGCGATCGGTCAAACCGCTGGCGGTGGGCTCGACGAACCACATCACCTTGACGACGCGCAGGTAGTAGTACGCGCCCACCAGAGAAAACAGCACCGCCACCACGGCGAGCACGATGTACAGCGTGACGTTGGTGCTGACCAGCGCCTGGATGATGGCCAGCTTGGCAAAGAAGCCCACCATCGGCGGCACCCCTGCCAGCGAGAACATGAAGACCGTCATCACACCGGCCACCCACGGGCTGCGGCGCGACAGGCCGGCCAGGTCGTTGATCTCTTCGCTCTCGAAGCCCTGGTGCGACAGGAACATGATGAGGCCGAATGTGCCGAGCGTGGTCAGCACATAGGCCACCAGGTAGAACATGGCCGAGCTGTAGGCATTGCCCGCCGACAGCGTGTTGCCGCTGACGACCCCGGCCGACAGCCCGAGCACGATGAAGCCCATCTGCGCGATGGTGCTGTAGGCCAGCATGCGCTTCAGGTTGCTCTGCGCAATGGCCGCGATGTTGCCCACTGCCAGCGACGCCACCGCGAGCACGATGAACATCTGCTGCCAGTCCACCGCCAGGCCCAGCAGCCCTTCGACCAGCAGGCGGATGGTGATGGCGAAGGCCGCGAACTTGGGCGCCGCGCCAATCAGCAGCGTGACCGCCGTCGGTGCGCCCTGGTACACGTCGGGCACCCACATGTGGAAGGGCGCTGCGCCGAGCTTGAAGGCCAGGCCGGCGACGATGAAGACGACGCCGAAGACCAGCACGTCCTTGTTGATGCGGCCGCTGGCGATCTGCTCGAAAACGCGTGGGATTTCAAGCGATCCGGTGGCGCCGTACATCATGCTCAAGCCATAGAGCAAAAAGCCGCTGGCCAATGCCCCCAGCACGAAGTACTTCATGGCCGCTTCGGTGGCCACCGCATGGTCGCGCCGCAGCGCCGTGAGTGCATAGAGCGACAGGCTCATCAGCTCCAGGCCCAGATAGACCACCAGGAAGTGGTTGGCCGAGCACATCACCGAGATGCCCAGCAGCACGAACAGCGTGAGCAGGAAGAATTCGCCCTTGAGCATGTCGCGGGCCTGCAGCGTCGGGCGCGCGTAGCCGAGCGTGACCATCACCGACAGTGCCGCAAACACCGCCAGCAGGCGGCCCATCGGGTCCACCACCACCATGCCGTTCATGCCGTACCCGGTGATGCCGGCGCTGTAGTCCGCCAGATGCAGCATCGCGAACACCGCCACGCTGAACTGCGTCAGCCAGAAGGTGAGCCTGCGTTCAGCGTCGTCGCTGAACAGGTCGGCCAGCAGCACCACGCAGGCCATCACCAGCAGCCAAAGCTCCGGGTAGATAACGGGCCAGTTCATCGGGGTCATGGTGTTGTCTCTTGCGGGAACGGCATGCGCTGGATTTTCAGATGGGGACTTTGGTCAACGCCACATGGCGCAGGAATTCGGCCACCGACACGTTCATCAGGTCAGTGAAAGGCTTCGGGTACAAGCCCATCCACAGCACGGCGGCGGCCAGCAGCGACAGCATCAGGAATTCGCGGCCGTTGATGTCTTTCAACGCCTTCACTTGATCGTTAGCCACATCGCCGAAGTAAACCCGCTTGACCATCCACAGCGTGTAAGCAGCGCCAAAGACCAGTGTCGTGGAAGCCAGCGCGCCGATCCAGAAGTTGTACTGGACGGCACCCAGGATCACCATCCACTCGCCGACAAAACCGGCCGTGCCCGGCAGGCCGCAGTTGGCCATCGCAAACAGCACCGCAAAGGCAGCAAACTTCGGCATCGTGTTGGCGACGCCGCCGTAGCTAGCGATGTCGCGCGAATGCATGCGGTCGTAGAGCACGCCGATGCACAGGAACATGGCGCCCGAGACAAAGCCGTGGCTCACCATCTGCACGATGGCGCCAGCCACACCCAGTTCATTGAAGATAAAGAAGCCAAGCGTGACGAAGCCCATGTGCGCCACCGAGCTGTAGGCGACGAGCTTCTTCATGTCCTGCTGCACCAGCGCCACCAGGCCGACGTACAGCACCGCGACCAGACTCAGCGTGATGATGAGCCAGCTGTATTCATGCGCTGCATCGGGCGCGATGGGCATCGAAAAACGCAGGAAGCCGTAAGCCCCGAGCTTGAGCATGATGGCCGCCAGCACCACCGAACCGCCAGTGGGCGCTTCGACGTGCGCGTCGGGCAGCCAGGTGTGTACCGGCCACATCGGCACCTTCACACTGAAGGCGGCAAAGAAGGCGAAGAACAGCAGCGCCTGTGTCGGCAACGACAGCGGCAGCTTGTGCCAGGTGAGGATGTCGAAGCTGCCACCACTCTTGAAGTACAGATAGACCAGCGCCACCAGCATCAACAGCGAACCCAGCAGCGTGTAGAGGAAGAACTTGAAGGCTGCATAGACCCGGTTCGGCCCGCCCCAGACGCCGATGATCAGGTACATCGGAATCAGCGTCGCTTCGAAGAAAACGTAGAACAGCAAACCGTCGAGCGCGCAGAACACACCCACCATCAGGCCGCTCAGGATCAGGAAGGCGCCCATGTACTGCGCCACGCGGTCTTCGATCACTTCCCATGCGGAAATGACCACGATCACGGTGATGAAGGCCGTGAGCGGCACGAACCACACCGACAGGCCGTCCAGCCCGAGGTGGTAGTGCATATTGAAGCGATCGATCCACGGCAGCTTCTCGACAAACTGCATCGCTGCGGTGGTGGTGTTGAAGCCCGTCACCAGCGGGATCGTGACGACG
>JANNGN010000658.1:0-2236 GCA_031403895.1 Rubrivivax sp.
GGCGCCGTAGCCGCGCTCTCGCGCCGCTGGCACTTCGGCAAACATCTCGCGGATGGGCGTGAACAGGCCCGTGTAGGTGGCGGGGTTGCTGCGCGGCGTGCGGCCGATGGGGCTTTGATCGACGTTGATGACCTTGTCGAATTGCTCCAGGCCTTCGATGCGGTCGTGCGGCGCGGGTTCGGCGTGGGCCTGGTACAGCTTGCGGGGCCACGGCCGTGTACAGCGTGTCGTTGATCAGCGTGCTCTTGCCCGAGCCACTGACGCCCGTGACGCAGGTCAGCAGCCCCACCGGGATCTCGACGCTGACGTTGTCCAGGTTGTTGCCACGCGCGCCCATGATGCTTAGGCGAAAGGGTGCAGAGCCGAAGCCGGTGGCGGCGCGGCGGCGCTTGGGCACTTCGATGCGCAGCACGTTCGACAGGTACTTGCCGGTCAGCGACTCGGGGTTGTCAGCCACCTCTTGCGGCGTGCCTTGCGCCATCACGCGGCCGCCATGCACACCGGCGCCGGGGCCCATGTCCACGACGTGGTCGGCGGCGCGAATCATGTCTTCATCGTGCTCCACCACCAGCACGCTGTTGCCCAGGTCGCGCAGGTGCTTCAGCGTGCCGATGAGGCGTTCGTTGTCGCGCTGGTGCAGGCCGATGCTGGGCTCGTCCAGCACGTACATCACGCCAGAGAGGCCACTGCCGATCTGGCTCGCCAGGCGGATGCGTTGCGCTTCACCACCACTGAGCGTATCTGCGCCGCGGTCCAGACTCAGGTAGTTCAGGCCGACATCGTTCAGGAAGCGCAAGCGGCTGCGGATTTCGCGCACGATCTTATCGGCGATCTCGCCTTTCGCGCCGACCAGCTTGAGGCTTTCAAAGTAGTCCAGCGCGGCGGCCAGTGTGGCGTGTTCCACCTCGTAGATCGGCTTGCCTTTGACGCCCACGCCGTCGTCACCGTGCGCGTGCTGAAGAAAGACGTGCCGCGCCTCGCGCCGCAGCCGCGAGCCAACGCATTGCGAGCAGGGCTTGGCGGCCTGGTAGCGCGACAGTTCGTCGCGCACCGCCACCGAATCGGTTTCCTTGAAGCGGCGCTCGAAGCTCGGGATGATGCCTTCGAAGGGGTGGCTGCGCTTCACCGTGCGGGCCTTGCCGCGTGTACCTTCGGCTTGGTAGATGAATTCGATCTCGTCCGGGCCCGAGCCATACAGCAGCACCTGCTGCGCGGGCTTGGGCAGCGCTTCAAAGGGCGTCTCGATGTCGAACCCGTAGTAGCGCGCCACGCTTTCCAGCAGCGTGTGCGTGTAGGCGTTGCGCCGGTCCCAGCCTTTCACGGCGCCGGCGGCCAGGCTCAGCGACGGGAAACCGACCACACGCTCGGGGTCGAACACCGTCACCTGGCCCAGCCCGTCGCAGGCCGGGCAGGCGCCCACGGGGGAGTTGAAGCTGAACAGGCGCGGCTCCAGTTCGGGCAGCGAATAGCTGCACACGGGGCAGCCGAACTTGCTGCTGAAGAGATGCTCCTTGAGGGGCAGCAACCGCCCCGACTCGTCGGTGCGGGGGTCCAGTTCCAGCGCAATGGCGCGGCCATCGGCAATGCGCAGGCTGGCTTCGAAGCTTTCGGCCAGGCGCTGCTTGACATCGGGTTTGCTGCGCAGGCGGTCGATGACGACGTCGATGTCGTGCTTCTCGTTCTTCTTCAGCGTCGGCAGCGACTCGGCTTCCACCACCGCGCCGGGCTTGCCGTCGCTGCCAACACGGAAGCGCACATAACCGCGAGCCTGCATGTCTTCGAACAGGTCGATGAACTCGCCCTTGCGGTCGCGCACCACGGGCGCCAGGATCATCAGGCGCGTGTCTTCGGGCAGCGCCAGCACGGCGTCCACCATCTGGCTCACGCTCTGCGCCTGCAGCGCCAGGTTGTGGTCGGGGCAATACGGCGTGCCGGCGCGGGCGTACAGCAGGCGCAGGTAGTCGTGGATCTCGGTGATGGTGCCGACGGTGCTGCGCGGGTTGTGGCTGGTGGCTTTCTGCTCGATGCTGATGGCGGGGGACAGGCCCTCAATGACATCGACATCGGGCTTGTCCATCAGCTGCAGGAACTGCCGCGCATAGGCGCTCAGGCTTTCGACATAACGGCGCTGGCCCTCGGCATACAGGGTGTCGAAAGCCAGGCTGCTCTTGCCCGAACCCGACAAGCCCGTGATCACCACCAGCGAGTGTTTGGGGATGTCGAGGTCGATGTTCTT
>JANNGN010000659.1:0-2233 GCA_031403895.1 Rubrivivax sp.
GCGGCTGCCCGAAGCCGTGGTGGCGATGGGCGTGACGGGCGAGTTCCCCGAAGAGGGCCCGTACTACGACGTCATCAAGCCGACCGACCGCGACATGCACCTGCGGCCCGACCCCAGCACCGTGCGCATCGTGCCCTGGGCGACGGACCCCACGGCGCAGGTCATCCACGACTGCTATGACCGCGAAGGCGCGCTGGTGCCCTTTGCGCCGCGCTCGGTGCTGCGCCATGTTTGCGATCTCTTTGACGCCCAGGGTTGGAACCCGGTGGTGGCACCCGAACTCGAGTTCTACCTGGTGGCGCGCAACACCGATCCCGACGTGCCGCCGAAACCGCCCATCGGCCGCAGCGGCCGCGCCGAGACCTCGCGCCAGGCCTACAGCATCGATGCGGTGAACGAATTCGACCCGCTGTTCGAAGACGTCTATGACTACTGCGAAAAGATGGAACTGAACGTTGACACCCTGATTCATGAAGTGGGCGCCGGCCAGATGGAGATCAACTTCTTCCACGCCCACCCGCTGGGCCTGGCCGACGAAGTCTTCATGTTCAAGCGCACCGTGCGTGAAGCGGCGCTGCGCCACGACATGTACGCCACCTTCATGGCCAAGCCCATTGCCGGCGAGCCTGGCAGCGCGATGCACATCCACCAGAGCATCCTGAGCAAGACGACGGGGTTGAACATCTTCAGCAACCCCGACTCCACCGCCAGCAAAGAGTTCTACTGGTACATCGGCGGCCTGCAGAAGTACACGCCGGCTGCGATGGCGCTGTTCGCACCCTACGTCAACAGCTACCGCCGGCTGGTCAGAAGCAACGCCGCGCCGATCAACATCCAGTGGGGCACCGACAACCGCACGGTCGGCATCCGCAGCCCGGTGGCCAGCGCTTCCGCAAGGCGCGTCGAGAACCGCGTCATCGGCGCCGACGCCAACCCCTATGTCGCGCTGGCGGCCACGCTGGCTTGCGGCTACCTCGGCATGATGAACCGCATCGAGCCCTCGGCCGAATGCAAAGGCGACGCCTACCTGGGCGACTTCCAGCTGCCGCGCAGCCTGGGTGAAGCGTTGACGCTGCTGCGCGACGAAGCCGACCTGGCGGCGGTGCTGGGCAAGGCCTTCATCACGGTCTATACCGAGGTCAAGGAGATCGAATACGCGGAATTCATGAAGGTGATTTCGCCGTGGGAACGAGAGCATCTGCTCTTGCATGTTTAAGGGAACGACGATGAACGCCCCCCATCCCAATCAGCGCACCACCGCCGACCTGCAGGCCGCAGACGCCGCGCACTTCCTGCACCCTTTCACTGACTTCCAGAGTTTGGCCAAGAAGGGTTCGCGCATCATCCAGCGCGCCGACAACATCTACCTCTGGGACAGCGACGGGAACAAGATCCTGGACGCGATGAGCGGCCTGTGGTGCGTGAATGTCGGCTACGGCCAGCAGGCGCTGATTGACGCGGCGACGCGGCAGATGAAGGAACTGCCCTTCTACAACGCCTTCTTCCAGACCGCCACCGTGCCGGCCATCGAACTGGCCGAACTGCTGGCCGAAGTGACGCCGCCGCAGTTTCAGCACGTCTTCTTCAGCGGCAGCGGCAGCGAAGGCAATGACACCGTCGTGCGCATGGTGCGCCGCTACTGGGATCTGCTGGGCCAGCCGCAGCGCCAGGTCATCATCAGCAGGCACAACGCTTACCACGGCAGCACGATGGCGGGCGCGTCGCTGGGCGGCATGAGCGGCATGCACGCGCAGGGCGGTTTGCCGATCCCCGGCATCGTGCATATCGAGCAGCCGTACTGGTGGCAGCACGGCCGGCCGCAGGGGCTAACCCGTGAGGCGTTTGGATACCAAGCCGCACACTGGCTGGAAGAAAAGATCCAGGCCGTGGGGCCCGAAAACGTTGCCGCCTTCATCGGCGAACCGATCCAGGGCGCAGGCGGTGTGATCATCCCGCCCAGCACCTACTGGCCCGAGGTGCAGCGCATCTGCGACCGTTACGGCATCCTGCTCGTCAGCGACGAAGTCATCTGCGGCTTCGGCCGCACGGGGCAGTGGTTCGGCTGCGAAACCTTCGGCTTCAGGCCCGACCTGATGACCTTTGCCAAAGGCGTGACCAGCGGCTACGTGCCCTTGGGCGGCGTGATGGTGGGCGAGCGCGTCGCCAAGGTACTGATCGAACAAGGCGGCGAGTTCAACCACGGCTACACCTACAGCGGCCACCCGGTGGCCTG
>JANNGN010000660.1:0-2839 GCA_031403895.1 Rubrivivax sp.
GGCCTGCACCCATGAGCGAAACCTTCCTGCTGGCGACACTGGCCGCTGCCGGCCTGGCGGCGATGCTGCCGCTGGCGCGCCGCCGCGTCGAGCTGTCACTGGCCAAGCACCCTTCGCTGAGCGGCCACTCGCGCCTGGCCAAGCGCGTGGCCGCACAGGTGCCGGGTTATGCCTACGACGCGGCGCGCTTCTTCGCATCCGACGGCGCGCCGGCCGACGTGCTGGCGCGCCGCCGCGCCGGCTTTGTGCGGCTGACGGGGCAGCTCAACGAACGCCACGCACGTTCCATCGCCATGACGCAGGCCGCACGCGAGCACCTGCCGGACCTGCAGTTCACCAGCAGCTACCGCGTGCCCTATCCCTACAGCCCGTATTTGCGCCAGCACCTGGGCATCGGCTCCTTCGTGCAGCGCAGCGACGGCGTGATGCTGACCGACCTGGACGGCGTGCGCTTGTACGACCTGAGTGGCTCCTACGGTGTCAACCTCTTCGGCCACGACTTCTACAAGGCCTGCATCGCCGAAGGCAGTGCGCGCGTGGCCGACCTGGGGCCGGTGCTGGGCAGCTACCACCCGGTGGTGGCCTGGAACGTGGAGCAGCTCAGCCGCATCTCGGGGCACCCCGACATATCGTTCCACATGAGCGGCACCGAAGCCGTGATGCAGGCCGTGCGGCTGGCGCGTTACCACACCCGGCGCAAGTACCTGGTGCGTTTCTCCGGGGCCTACCACGGCTGGTGGGAAGACGTGCAGCCGGGGCCTGGCAACCCGCTGCCGCCAGGCCGCACCTACACGCTCAAGGAGATGGACGCCGACACCCTGCGCGTGCTGCGCACGCGCAAGGACATCGCCTGCGTGCTGGTCAACCCCTTGCAGGCGCTGCACCCCAACCGCGCGGCGCCGGGCGACAGCGGCCTGGTGGACAGTGGCCGCCACGCGCACTTCGACAGGGCCGCCTACACCAGCTGGCTGCAGCAGTTGCGCCAGGTCTGCACCGAGCGCGGCATTGCGCTCATCTTCGATGAAGTCTTCGTCGGGTTTCGCCTGGCGCCGGGCGGCGCGCAGCAGTACTTTGGCGTGCAGGCCGACATGGTCACTTACGGCAAGACGCTGGGCGGTGGCCTGCCGGTGGGTGTGGTGTGCGGCCAACGCGCGTGGATGAAGCGCTTTCGCGAGGACCGGCCTGCCGACATCTGCTTTGCCCGCGGCACCTTCAATTCACACCCCTACGTGATGGCGGCGATGCAGGTCTTCCTGGAGCGCCTGGACAGCGCGCCGGTGCAGGCCCTGTATGCCAACCTCGATGCCGTGTGGAACGGCCGCGCCGGGCAACTCAACGCGCTGCTACAGGCCGCCGGCCTGCCGGTGCGCGTGGCCAACCTCAGCAGCATCTGGACCGTCAACTACACCGAGCCCAGCCGCTACAACTGGATGCTGCAGTTCTACCTGCGCGAGCAGGGCCTGGCGCTGTCGTGGGTGGGCAGCGGCCGGCTCGTCTTCAGCCTGAACTTCACAGCCGCCGACTTCGACGCCGTGTGCCAGCGCTTCGTGTACGCAGCGCATGCGATGCAGGCCGACGGCTGGTGGTGGCACGACCCGGCACAGAGCAACCAGACGATCCGGCGCAGCCTGCTGCGCGAGATGCTGCGGCACCGTTTCTGATACCGGTGCCGGCGCGAGCGGGCGCGCACGCCCTGCTCAAGCGGGCGGCGTCGTGGCGCAGACCGCAGCGGCCGCTGCCGGGCGCAGGCGCGCCCGGTGCCACCACAGCAGCGCCATGCACAGGCCCACCACCAGGCCCAGCCCCGACATCAACGTGCGCACCGGCAATTGCAGCACCAGCAGGCCCGCATAGACGCCCAGCATCAGCAGCACACTGGCGTTTTCATTGAAGTTCTGCACCGCAACCGAACGCCCGGCGCTCAGCAGCAGATGGCCGCGATGCTGCAGCAGCGCGTTCAAGGGCACCACCAGCGCACCGCCAAGCGCGCCCACCAGCAGCAGTGCCGGCACTGCCAGCCACCACTCCCCCACCTGGGCGGCCAGAGGCACGGCCACGCCCATCAGCACCCCCAGCGGCAGCACGCGGTGGGCCTGGGCCAGCGACACCCAGCGCCCGGCGCCCACAGCGCCCGCCACGATGCCCACCGCCACGGCGGCCTGCAGGTAGGCACCCTGGTTCAGCGGCAGACCCAGCACCTCGGTGGCCCAGCGCAGCACCGCGAACTGAAGCACCGCGGCAGCACCCCAGAACAGCGTCGTCACCGCCATCGACAGGGCCCCCAGATCGTCGGCCCACAGGCGACGCTGCGCGCGCCAGAAACCAGCCGCCATGGCCTTCAGACGCCGGTCCTGGCGTGCATAGCGCGCACCGCTGTCGGGAATGCCGAGGTTCAGCGTGGCGGCTGCGGCGTACAGCGCCAGCAGCAAGCACAGCGCCAGGGTGCCAGGCGTCCAGGCGCCACCGGCAGCCACTGCGGCATGCGCAGCCGGCACCAGCGGCGCGGAGCCTGCGCTGAAGGCCGCAGCCAGCCAGGGGCTGATGAGCAAGCCGCCCAGCGCGGCGCCGAAGACGGCGGCGCAGACGGTGGTGACCTCGATCCAGCCGTTGGCGGCCACCAGCAGGCGCGGCGCTACCAGCTCGGTGACCAGGCCGTACTTCGCCGGCGCGTAGGCGGCAGCACCCACACCCACCACGGCCAGCGCCAGCAAGGGGTTCAGGCCCGCCAGCAGCGCCAGCACGCCCACCACCTTGACGCCGTTCATGGCCATCATCAGCCGGCCTTTGGGCATGGCGTCTGCCAGGTCGCCCACGAACGGCGCCAGCACCACGTAGGCGA
>JANNGN010000661.1:0-12906 GCA_031403895.1 Rubrivivax sp.
TATGCGGACACCAAAACGGATCAGGTGCAGCCTCGGCCTGGGCACGGGCGACCAAAGGGCGCTCTTCGATCGCCCGTGCCGCCAGCCGCTGCATGAACTCCAGCGGTGACGTGACCAAGTGCGTGGTGCCGTCGCGCCAGGGGGTCTTGAGCTTGAGCACCACCTGCCCAGCGGCGTTGGTTTGGACGCGTTCGTTGGCCAGCGCCGGGCGGGTGATGGTGCGGCATGGCTGTTCTAGCGCCTGGCGGTCGTCGGCGGCGCCGCAGCGCACGGCAGCGTGCAGGCTGAACCCGCTGATGTCGGCGCACAGGTTTTGCTTGAAGACCGTCTCACTGGGCATGCCTTGCAGGCCGCGCTCGCGCTTGCAAGCGCGAGCCCTTCGCGAGGCGCGGGCCCGCCCGCAGGGGCGGTCCCATGTCCACGCTCAGCGCCCTGCACCGTCAGCACCTTCTGCCCGGCTCGTGGGCCGAAGGCAATGCGGCAAGTACACGCCGCAGCCTGCAGCGGCCTGAGCGTGCGGGCCTCTTCCGAGTCGCCATCGTTGTCGGCCATGCAGGTCGAACCCTGCTCTTCGACCAACACCCCCCGACGGGTGAGCAGCTTGCGTCGTGCGGGTGATGACCTTGTGCAACACCGCCTGCAGCGCCGCATCGGTCGGCGCGGGTACTTCGACGAATTCCGGCGTGCCGTCGGCACCCGGTCGGTACACCCCGTCCAGCACCAGGCAAGGCAGGTGGACATTGAGATTGGCAGCCGAGCCAAAGCGCTGGATCAGTGTGACCGCGCCGCTGTCGGCCGCGTCGGCCTTGAGAACGGCTTGGTCAAGCAGGAAGCGGGTGGTCCTGCGGTGCATGACCTGCAGCACGGGCGTCACCGGGGCCGACGTTCGGAGTCACCCGTGCATGAATCGCGCGCCCCCCTGGCTCAGGAGGGCAGCCGCTCGTCCAGCGGCCAGCGCTGCGACAGATGCACCAGCACGTTCAGGTCCGCGCCTGGCGCGTCGTGGCGCCACACTGCGGCTGCGGTTTGCAGCTTGCCAAGCCGTGAGGGCTTGATGTTCACATGCCGCAGCGACAACTCGCGTGCGCGCAGGGCGCGCGCCTGGACTTCGCTGTCGGGGTCGTCGTCGAAGAACAGCCAATGCCGGATGAATTCGTCTTGCAGGCGCGCCAGTTCGTGGCACAGGGCCTGCGGCACTGGTGGCGGGTGCGGCAACTCGCTGTCACCGTGCGCGGTCACTTGCACCCAGGGCCCGTGGAGTTCATCGTCGATCGAGCGGTAAAGCACCGCCGGTTTTTCCGCGTAGTAATCGAGCAGGGTGAAATAACTGGCCTCGAACCTGCCGTCGTGCGAGCCGATGTACCAGCCATAGACGCTGGGCCCGACAGCAAACCACAGCACGCCATACAGCAGGCCCGCGCCGCGCGGGGCGTAGGCCAGATGGGCATGCGCTTCGATCATGGTCTTTCTTTCGGCTGTGCGAGGCAGGCTCGCCAAGTGGAGGAACGGATGAACGGACGAGCAGATTCTTTGCCGCACAGCAGCGTCCGCACTTGAGGTGTGTCAAGCCGAGGCTGGGTCTGTTGCGTCACCGCGCAAGGCGGCTGGCGCCACCACTTTGCTGAGCACTCTGCTGCACTGCCGCCTGCGAGAACTGCGCCATGCCCAAGCTTCCAGCCTTGTCGTCTTGTGCATGGCCGCACCACGACTCAAGATGCGGGCATGCCCGCGCGCTGAAGCCGTGCGCGCAGCTTTTCGATCTCGTCAAGCAACTCCATCATCACGGCCACGCTTTGCAGATTGGCCTCGAAGTCACGCTGCAAGCGGCAGATGCGCCGCACGCGAGCAAGCTCTTCACCGCCGAAGCGCCACGCGGGTTGCAAGGCGACCGGCTGCACCAGTCCTTCATCGACCAGCAGGCGCACGAATTCGGTCTCGGTGCCGCAGGCCACGGCGAAGGCTTCGAGTTCGAGTGCGTGTTCGTCGATCAGGCACACGCCGATGGCGATCGAGGACGTGTTCATGCGTCGGCTCCCAGGGTGGCACGCGGGTCAAAGGCCAGGTCGAGCGCCATCTGGCGGTAGGCGGCGCGTGACTTGTCGTCAGTCGCTGGCGGCAGCACAAGTTCCAGCACGACGTAGAAGTCGCCCGCAACTCTGGCAGGCATGCTGCCAGGACTGCCGCCCGGAATGCCGCGCCCGCGCAGTCGCAGTTTGCGGCCGGTCTGCGAGCCGGCGGGGACATTCATCTCGACCGCGCCATCGGGGGTGGCCACATCCACGGCGGCGCCGAGTGCGGCCTCCCACGGCGCGACGCGCAGCGTGAAGTACAGATCGCGCCCGTCCACACGCCAGCGTGCGTGAGGCGCGAATTCAACCTCCAGGTAGAGGTCGCCGCGCGTCCCATCGCCGAAGCCCGGTGAGCCCTGGCCGGCCAGGCGGATCTGCTGCCCGCCGCGGATGCCTTTGGGAATGCTGACCTGCAGCGTGCGCTCGTGCAGCGCCACGTTGCCGGCGGCGTCCATCTCCGGGCTGTGCAGCGTGAACTGGCGCGTCGCGCCCTGGAACGTGTCTTCCAGCGGCACCACGATCTTGGCGTGGTGATCCTGCCCGCGACTGGTTCGGGCTTCATCGCCAGTGTGGCCTTGCCGACCGCGTGCATCGCCGCGGCGCGCGGCGCCGAACAGGGCTTCGAAGAAGGCGCTGTGGTCAGCCCCGTCGCCGAATTCGCCGGGCCTGCCGCTGAATTCGAAGCCGCTGTCCCAACCCGGTGGCGGCTGAAACGGCTGGCCGCCCTGGGCACCCTGGCCCACGCTGTCATAGGCGGCGCGTTTTTCCTTGTCGCGCAGCACCTCGTTGGCCTCGTTGAGCTCTTGCATGCGCGCCTGCGCGTTGGGCGCCTTGCTGATGTCAGGGTGGTGCTTGCGTGCGAGGCGACGAAAGGCCTTCTTGATTTCGTCGTCGCTGGCCGTGCGCTCAACGCCCAGCACCTTGTAGTAATCCTTGAATTCCATGGTGCGTGCTTTCAGAGTGCGGCCGTCTCGACTCGATGAAGTATGGCGCGGGGGCCTGCAGCGCCGACTCGAAGTTGATCCCCAGGGCCGATTGCGCTGACGGGTGATGCGGGTCAGCGCGGTTCATCGAGCATCCCGTTGCACGCCAACTGTCGACGCACGAACCAAAGAACGACAGGCGGCACGATCAGCCACTGAAGCAGCGGTGAAAGGCCGATCTCGACTCCCGGAATCACGGGCATCGCGGACGAATAGACCCAGGTTTGGGACCAGTGCCCTCGCGTGGCCAGCCATTCGATGGCTGCGGTGATCGTCACGCCCACTGCGACGAACCCGAGCACTTCGCGCCTTGACGGCGCGAGCACCCAGAGGCGCCGTCGGGTCAGGGCCGCGATGCAGGCATGGGCCAGCAACACGATCACCGCATCCCCCAGCGTGGCCTGCAGGCAGCTGCCGATGACGACTGCATGAGGCGCGGCGGCCATGCCTTCGAACAACGGTGCCTGCAGAACTTCCCATGGAAAGTTGAGCAATAGCGCGAGGACCACCAGATTGAACTCTGGCGTGGCGATCAGCGCGCGCGCGAAGCGGGCAGCGGCGTGTTGCATGAGCGTTGTCTTTGCATGACGGTACCTCGTCCGGCGCCTGCGGCGCGCTGGTCATCTTCAAAGGACAGAACGCCGACTTCGGCTGGAGCGTCCGTCCTACGGCCGCCGGCAGCGCAGCGGCCTAGATTGCTTAGGTAAGTCAGTAAGGCTTCGCCATGCCTCACCGATCGCAAGAATTCACCCAAGGAGATTCACATGAACCGAGATTCGCTCATCCCCCTCAAGACTTTGTGCGCTGTATCTGCGGCGGCGCTCTGGCTCGTCACAACATCAGCACAGGCGCAAACGACTCCTGCCATGCCCCAATCCGCCAGCATGCCGATGGGGAAAATGCAGAAAGGCGCAGCCGGGTCGCATGACATGAAGGCGTCCATGATGATGGGCATGGACGGCATGCAGAAGATGTCGATGTCGGGTGACACCGACAAGGACTTTGCGATGATGATGAAGATGCACCATCAGCAGGCCTTGAACATGGCCGAAATGGAACTTGCGCATGGCAAGTCGGCCGAGATGAAAGCCATGGCCAAACGGATCATCGTGGCACAGAAGAAAGAGATTGCCGAATTCGACAAGTGGCTCGCCAGGCAGAAGTAATTTGCGGTGGGGTCAATAGCGGCAATGAATGCTCCCGGGCCAAGACAACGGAACTCCCGCCGGCAGTGGCCGAGTTCTTGAGCGTCGCGTTGGGCGTCGTGAATGCAGTCATACTGGCCTCGTGCCCGTCGATATCGACCCATTGGCTGTGGCCGGGTCGCTTGCCACGTCGTCATCAAGCCATCCGCCGCTGAACCCGGCCCGCCGCAGGCCGGCGGCAATGGGCGGGCTGCCACGCATCAATTGCCACAACAGGCCCGAACGGTAGTTTTCGATCATCAGCACAATCGGACCCTGGTTGATGCCGAAGTGCCACGGCGACACCCACCAGCCATACGGGTTGCCAGGCTCACCCGGGTGCGACGGATTGAAAGACGCCTTGAAGCCATAGGAATTGAACTGCGTCAGCTTGGCCTGATAAATGCAAAAGCCGATGGCGGGAATCACGGCCTCGGGTGCAAACGGCAGCGACGCCACCACCGCCCACGGCGCCAGGGTTCCATCGTCGGGGCCGTACGGCACGCCGCGCGCCACGTAGTCGAACGACTCGTGCTGGACTCCATCCACCTCCACGTAGCCAGGGCCCGGGCCTTCGCTGGCGGTGATGCCCCAGCAATGGCTGCTGTAGCTCTTGAAACCGAGCGGGTTGTGAATCGCGTAGCTTTGCTGGGCCAGCGTGGCACGACGGCTGTTCTCGAAGTAGTCGATGCCCTTGCTGCGCATGAAGGCGTCCTGGATGCCGCGAAAGTCAAGCCACACATGCGACAGCTGGTAGGTGAACAACGACCCGGCGTACAGATAGTCCTGCCCATAACAGTGCTCCCACCGGTACGTGGAGGCCCAAGCCGCATAGCTGCGCTCGGGCAGCGGATAGGTCGGTGAGCCCAGACCCAGCACGTACAGCAGCAGCGCCTCGTCGTAGCCTTTCCAGCGGTAGGGCAGGAAGCCGCTCTCCGGCTTCCAGCCGTGTGTCACGGTGTCACCGCCGTTGAGTGCCCATTGCCAATTGCAGCGTCTATAAAGCGTGTCAGCCAGCGTTCTGATTTCACCCTCATCGGCGCTGTCGGCGCTGAAGTACATGGCTGCGGCCAATGCGCCAGCAATCAGGAAGGTGGTGTCCACGGTGGACAGTTCGCATTGCCAGGCGCGGCGCCCGGTCTGCATATCGAGAAAGTGGTAATAGAAGCCCTGGTAACCGGTGGCGTCGGGCTCGGTGCCTTGCGGGCTGGCGCAGAAGAATCGCAGTGTCGCCAGCGTGCGCTCGACTGCCGCCGCCCGCGACATGAAGCCGCGTTCCACGCTCACCGGGTAACAGGCCAGAGCCAAACCGGTGGCAGCAATGCTGGCCGGCCAGCCAGGGGCCGTCTTGTCGATCACCAGGCCATTGGCCGGGTTGGTCTCGTGCAGGAAGTAGCCGAAGGTGTCGCGCTGCAACGTTTCCAGTTCAGCTTCAACGGTCAGTGTCATGCGGTGCATGCTTTCAACGCGGGCAAGTCGCTCCACGCTAAGCCGGATGCGGACCAGCGTGTTTGACCTTCGTCAAGTGAGCGGCAGTTTGGCCTTGCGCCAGCCGACGCGTGGCTGCCAATTTGTTATTCATTGGAAGTCAACTCTGGTCGTGCGTATCCATGACCGGAAAGAGGGCACCACGACCACGCCCTTCGACATGGTGGTGCTGAACAACCTGGACCGCTACCAATTGGCGCTGGACGCGATCCGGCGCATCCCGAGGCTGGCAGGCCAGGTGGGGGCGGAAACTGCGCGCTTCGATGCAACCCTGCAGCGCCACAAGCGCTACATCGCCGAGCATGACGACGACATGCCTGAGATCGTGGATTGGCGTTGGACGCGTTGAGAACCAGGCCGTGGTTGCGCTCGATCAAGCGCCCCGCGCCGGCCTGCGCCATACCCGCCAACGCCGCCGCAGCGCCAACAGCGACAGCACCGCGCCGGCGATCACCAGCCCCCAGGCCGCGACCGAGGCCACGCGCAGCAGCGTGCCGTTGAAGTCCTCGCCCTCGGCGTAGTCCATGATGTGCAGCCGCCAGAAAAAGTCGTACCAGACCCAGGCTTCGTTGCGCGAGGTCACGAATTCGCCGGTCAGGCCGTCCAGGTAGATGCGGGTGGCCAGGGTGTCGTCGAAACGCAGGCGCCACAATTCACCTCGGCCGCCGGTCTCGGCCACGATGCCCAGACGCAGTGCAACCTTGGCCACGCGCTCCAGCGCCTTCACCGACGCCTGGCCTTGGTAAAGGCCCTCGCCGAAACGCCGCAGCGCGGTTTCATCGGGCGCTGTCCAGGCGGCGCCGTCGGCCAGCACGATGACGGGTTTGAGCCCGCTGCGGTAGTTCAAACGCAGTGCCGGCCCCTGCGGCGTGGCGACGGTGGCAATCGCCACCACGTCGCCAAGCTGTGCCGCTGCCTGCAAACCCGGCGCCACGCGCGCGGCCCAGCCGGTGGGCAACACCACCACGGGCGGCTTGACGGTGTCGCCGCCCTTGACCCAGGGTTTGAAGGGCAGCAGCGAAAACACGATGCCGCCCGTGACCCACACCAGCACCTGAACACCGATCAGCCAGCCCAGCCAACGGTGGATTCGAAAGGTGGTGGCGGACAGGCTCATGGTCATCGTTGAGTGAAGGCTGGGCGGCTGTGCGGAGCGCAGGCCAGCCGATGGTGGTCGGTCAACCATTCTGTGTCGGGTGCAGACCCATTGCCAGCAGGGCGAGCCCGAGCGATGCCAGCGGCAGCGCCATCGGCGCACTGGTCAGTCGCTCGCTGCGCCCGCCCCACTCAACACGCCATCGACATGCACCTGCAGCCACCATTCCAGCAGCGCCAGATGCCAGAGCTTGCTGCCGCGGATGCGCGTGAAATGGGCCTCGGGCTCGGCCAGCAGCTTGTCCACAAAAGCGCGCTGGTACAGGCCGCGCCGGATGCAGGCGTCCGACAGCAGGATGCCGCGCATCAGTTCCAGGAACGGGCCGCGCACATGCTTCAGCGCGGGCACGGGGAAGTAGCCTTTCGGCCGGTCGATCACCGCATCCGGTATCACGCCGCGCGAGATCGCTTTCAGCGGGTACTTGCCACCTTCCTTGAGCTTCAGCGCCGGCGGCATCCTGGCGGCGAGCTCGACCAGTTCATGGTCGAGGAAGGGCACGCGCACTTCCAGGCCCCAGGCCATCGGCATGTTGTCCACGCGCTTGACGGGATCATCGACGATCAAGGTGGTGGCGTCGAAGCGCCAGACTTCGTCCAGGAAGGTGTCGGCCTGCGGCTTGGCCAGTTCGCGCGCCACCAGCTCGGTCGTCACGTCCGGCACGTGCCATGCGGGCGCGATCATCTCCAGGTACTCGGCATGGTCGCGGTCGAAGTAGTGGCGGCTGAAGCGCTCGACCGCCGGGCCGGTTTCGGCGTCCATCAGCGGGTACCAGAAGTAGCCGCCGAACACCTCGTCGGCGCCTTGCCCCGCCAGCACCACCTTCACCGCTTTCGACACCCGCTCGCTGAGCAGGTAGAACGCGATCACGTCGTGGCTCATCGTCGGCTCTGTCATCAAAGCCACCGCTTCGGGCAAGCGCGCCAGCACCTCGCTGTCGGGAATCAGGAACTTCTGGTGACGGGTCTTGAATTGCGCTGCGATCAGGTCCGAGAATTCGAACTCGTCGGCTTTCTCCGCGCCGACACTGACGCCTGCAATGCCCTCGAAGCCGATCGAGAACGTCAGCAGGTCGTCCACGTGATCGGCCAGCAAGCCGACCAGCAGGCTCGAATCCAGCCCGCCCGACAGCAGCACGCCGACCGGCACGTCGGCAGCCAGGCGATGGCGTTCGAGCGCGCGCACCAGCACCTTGCGGGTTGCGTCCAGCCACTCGGCCTCGCTCAGCGGCAACGCTGGCCGCGTGGCGTCCAGCGTCCAGTACAGCTGGTGCGTGATCGACGCGTCCGCACGCACCGTCATCGTCGTTGCGGGCGGCAGTTTGCGCACGCCGCGCAGCACCGTGCGCGGTGCCGGCACCACGGTGTGCAGCGTGAAGTGATGGTGCAGGGCCACCGGATCCAATTGCGTGTCGACGCCGCCGCCGGCCAGCAGCGCAGGCAGGCTGGACGCGAAGCGCAGCCGCTGACCATCCTGCGCCAGGTACAGCGGCTTGATGCCGAAGCGATCGCGCGCCAGGAACAGGCTGGCCGGGCGTCCATCGCCCGTGTTTCTTGCATCCCAGATGGCGAAGGCGAACATGCCGTAGAAGCGCTGCACGCACTGCTCGCCCCAGGCGTGATAGGCCTTCAGGATCACTTCGCTGTCGCCTTCGGAGAAGAAGGCATAACCCATCGCGAGCAGTTCGGTGCGCAGCTCGCGGTAGTTGTAGATCGTGCCGTTGAATACCAGGGCCAGTTGCAGCGTGGTGTCCACCATCGGCTGATCAGCAAGCGGCGACAAGTCGATGATGGCCAGCCGGCGGTGGCCGAAGGCCAGCGGCCCGTCGGCGTAGGTGCCGGCATGGTCTGGCCCGCGGCGAGCCAGCTGCGCGGACATGCGTTCAACCGCCTGCATGTCGGGCGGTTCGCCGTCGAACCTCAGTTCACCGCAAATGCCGCACATGCAGGGCCTGTTGCAGAGAGGATGGGCCAGTCATCGGCATGGCGACGTCGCGTCGGGTGATCGGGCCGCGCCAAACAGCAGCGCCTGCATTTCGCCGCGTTCTGCAACCGTGGGCCAGGCGGGGTTCTCGAGCGCAGCCGCAGGTGCCTGCGCTGCGGCGGGTGCGTGCGCCGGATCGACACGTCCCAGTGCGTCGAAGCGCACCAGGCTGTAGGTCTCGTTGACAACCGTGTCCGGCGCACCGCCCTTCAGGCGCACATACCAGTCCGCCAGGCGCAAGGTCTGTCCTGCCATCGCTTGCGCCGTGGCTTCGCCGCGCGCCAACGCCACATACAAGGCGTGGGGCACGGGGCGCACACCACTGCTTTCGTCGAGCAGGAAAACATAGGACGCGTGCGCGGTGGTGTCGCTGAGGTTGCTGTGATTGCCTTGGTTGCTGTCGTCGCTGTCGTTGCTTGCGCAGCGCTCACCGGTGCACGCCCCAAGGCTGCCATCCGGCGTCTCGGCCGCGCTGTATACCGGCGCAAAGCCGCCACCCGGCGTGCGGAAGTTGGTGGTCTGGCCTTGATACAGCCGCGCCGCCACCCATTGCACCTCGCCGCCGTAGGTGTAGGCGCGAAGGTCGAACTTCATCGCCTTGGAAGTGCTGGCGCTAACGGTCGAAAGGTCTTCCTTCGCCGCGTCCGCGCTATCGATCATCCGTTCCCCTGGCGTGACGATGGCCTGGGCCACATAGTCGCCAGCCAGGATGTCCTGCCAGACCCGCTTTGTCAGCTTGTCGCCCCGATAGGCGGCGCGGCTGCCGAAACCCGCGACGGGCTTGAAGAACAGGCTGCGGCGCGTGTCCCACAGGCGCTGTGCGTCGGCGGCGTCGACAAGTTCGGTGCGCGGCACGTGCTTGAGCAGGATCTGCTGCGTGGCTTCGGGCACCCCCAGGGCCTGCAGCTGCGCGGCATTGCTGAACAGCGCGAGGTGCCGCTTGTTGGCATACAGCGCATGGGCCTGCGGGTGCGGTGTCAGCACGACGGCTTGCTGGAGGTAGGCTTCACGCAGCGCAGCGCTGCCTGGCTGCTCCAGGTAGAAGTCGGTCAAGCGGTTATAGACCAGATCGATGGCCAGGTCGCCGTGCCACAGCACGCCGTCACGCCATTCAAGCGCCGCCGGATCGGCGATCACCGCGCGCAATCCGTAGCGCTCGAACAGTTGCTGGAACAGCAGGAATTCGGGGTAGAGGTACTGCTCCTCAGGCGCCACATCGACGATGGCGATGGATTTCAGCGGCCGTGCGTTTTCAATTCTGCCGGCCAGGCCAGCCATGCCGGACAGATTGGAAAGTCGCCATTCATGGTGGAACATGTCAACGATGCGCTTTTCGAAAGCGGCCACGCCGGCCAGCGTGGGCACCATTCCCTCCACTGCCGTGCAACAGGCGCGCTGGGCGCGCGCCAGCAGCGCGTTGAGCATGGCGCCGCCGGCATTGGTGTTCACCTCGATCAATCCGAGGTGACCCTGGGTGAGGTGAAAGTCGTAGCCGAAAAAGACGCCCAGCGGGCCGCTGATTCCCAGCCGTGCGATCGGCGGCGCGGTGGCCAGCACCTGCTCTCGAAAAGCCGCCAGTGCCACCACCGACTCGACAGCCTGCATCACCTGTTTCATGCGGCGCAACTGTGGTGCGGCCACGAACACCGGCACCGCCGCGAAGAGGAAAGGACAGCGCTGTCGTACCAGCGCCGACAGGCCGGGCTGACCCAGTTCGGAATCAAGGGCGCGCGCCAGCGCTGGCTCGTCCAGACTCAGGCAGAAGCAGGCGCTGTTGAGCAGGTCGATGCTGCTGCGGGGCGGCCCGGGCTGCAATGATGGAGCGACAGTGTTCACGGGTTGCCGGGGGTCAGACGTTGGTTGCCGGGTGCAGGTTCATTGTTCAGGGCACCGAAGTTCTGCGTGAGGCTAGTGCTCTCGCCCCACGTCCGGGTTGACAAGGATCAATGGGTTCGCTGCCACTGCCAGTTAGCATGATTTGCAAGAGCTTTGCACATGACCCGCAGAGCTCGCACGGGCCGCGCATGAAGTTCGCAGTCAGGCCAACGCAGAAAGAACGTCATGAGCACGCCTGTGCAGTTCGACATGAAGAAGATCACCACGCCGCTATTGCTCCACATGCTGGGCAAGGAGTTGCGATTCCCCAGATTGTTTCTTCTTCAGCGCAAGCTCACGTTGAATCGATTCAAGAAAACAATCGATCCGCGCTTTCCTCGCGAGCTGATCGAGCTTGCGGCATTGCCGACCTGGGTTTACTTGAACCTGAAGCAGAAGATCGGCCAGCGCAAGGCTTTCGAGATCATGCGCGTGGCACTGCTGACCGGCGGCACAGCGGCGCAGAACCTGCAATTCGATACTGTTCACAAAGAGCGCAGCTTCAAGAACTTTGCCGATCTTGAGGTTGAGAACAATCGCACCGGCCTGGTCCGCTGGAACACGATGGAAGTCGTGTCGCGCACGGAGCGCCGATTCGAAATCAAGATCACGCGCTGCATGTTCCACGAGTTTGCCGTTCACCTGGGCATCCCCGAAATCACACCCGTCGTCTGCCAGATCGACAACGCGATGTTCAATTCCTACCTGCCTGAAGAAATGACATTCGACCGCGGCGGCGTGGGGCGCCGGATTGCAGATGGCCGGCACGAGTGCAATTTCATCTGGGAGTTGCGGCAATGACGCACGGGGTTTCGTACTGCGCTGATGCGCTGTGGCCGCGCCGATCAACTGGCGGCAGCGCGTCTGCACGTCGCTCACGGAAGGCCTCAATGCTGCCCTTTCACTGCGAGAGTAGCGGCCTGGTGAAGTCTCCGGTGGCTCAGGTTTTTGCGCACATTGACGATCCCATGCGACTGTCCTCGCACATGGCTGAATCTTCCTGGAAGTTGGGAGGCGGCCGGATGGAAACCGAACTCGATGAAGGTCGGGGACAAAAGGTCGGATCGCGGATCCGACTGTCGGGGCGGGTTTTCGGCGTAACGCTCTCGGTCGAGGAGATCGTGGTGGAGCGCAATGCTCCCCACCGCAAGGTCTGGGCAACCACGGGAGCCCCGAAACTGCTGGTGATCGGTGACTACCGCATGGGCTTCGAGCTCAAACCCCAAGGGAAGGGGTCGATGCTCCGCGTCTTCATCGACTATGCGCTGCCGCAAAGAATCCCCGCGCGTTGGCTGGGGCGCTTGTTCGGCCGCTACTACGCAAAGTGGTGCACGCAACAGATGGCCGACGACGCGGTCAAACACTTTGAGACGCGGCTTTCAACACAAGGTTCGAACTGAGGGAGAACGACATGGCATGGCTTGCTGAAAACTGGTTCTGGATCTTGACGTTCATCGCCTTTGTCGCGATGCACATGTTCGGGCATGGCGGTCATGGCGGCCACGGCGGCCACGGCGCAGACAAACGCCCACGCAGCCCGGATGGAACTGACGCAACGCAGAGCAGCGCGACGAAGGCGGGTTCAGGCGGTCATCAGCATTGAGGTCGGCATCGGGGGAGGTCGCTCGCGACGGTCTTGTTGCAAGCGCGAAGCCGTCCCTCAACAAACAAGGAGCGATGGACATGTTGAACATCAAGGTTGTGAGCTGGTCGCTCGGTATCTTCACCGCCCTCAGCTTCGTGCTTTGCGTGATCTACGGCTTGATCGCGCCGCCCAGCCTGCACATGGCGCCCTTTCTGGAGATGGTGCTGCCGGCGTTCAAATGGCTGACCTTCTGGGGGTTCTGCCTGGGGCTGGTCGAGAGCTTTCTTTACGGGGCCTATGTCGGACTCGTGTTCGTTCCCATCCACAACTTCCTGGCCCGCCGGTGGGGTGGGCCGGGCCTGCGCGCATGACACAGGCGGCTGCGGTGGCAGCCGCAGCGTGCGGCCCGGCATCGGCGGGCCCATCGCTTCAATGTGGGATTGGCACCAGTGGGAATCCTCGGGCGACTACACGGCCGCTGCGCAGCTTGAGCGCATCAAGGCCGCGCTGCTGGTCATCAACTCGGCCGACGATGAACGCAACCCGCCCGAGACCGGGCTGATGGAGCGCGAACTCCGCCGCGTGC